>JAUVEQ010000359.1 GCA_030594725.1 Methanobacteriota archaeon | reverse complement strand
GTAGGAGGCGAGGAGAAGGGCTGTGGAGTAGAGGAACACGGCGATGCCGATCGAGGTGTCCCCGATGCCAAGCTCTTCCCTTGCGAGGATCGGGACGAAGGTCCACACCGCCATGTTGGCGGCGTACGTCAGGAACCAGATTGCCGAGGGCTTCAATGCTGGGGGAACGCAGTGCGGGGGGAATAAGACTTCGTCCGCCCTGAGGCGGGTCCAAACCAAAACCAATAACTTGATAGCATTGGGCCATCATGTGAACCCGGATGACCATTGTTCGATGTGGCCTGGCGAACCTCTTAGGACTCCTCATCATCATAACGATTGTCGGTATCCTCGCCGGTCTCACGGCAGAGGACGTCGCAGGATACACGCCTCCACCGGACGAAGGGGACTGGATCGTCTCCGACATGACAACCATCGTGGGTGGCCTGATCGAGCTCAACGGCAGTCTGACGGTGACGGGAACGGGCCATCTCAGCCTGATCGGCGTGGATTTCGCGATCAATTCGACCACGTACATGGACAGAGGCATCCTGGTGGAATCTGGAGGATATCTCCTTGTCATCGACGGGGACAACGACCCCTCGACGATGGACGACGCCTCGAAGGTCAGAAGCAACATGAGCTACACCCGGTACACCTGGCTGTGCGAGGCGGGTTCCCACCTCACCATCAGGTCCTCGATCGTCAGCGACTGCGGTGGAGGGACCAACAGGGGCCTTACCATTCGGACGGACAGCGCGCGCATCAGCAACTCCACGTTCTATAACTGCAATTACGGCATAAACGTGGGAAAGTCCTCGCTCAGGATCGAGGACTCTCATTTCTATGGGAATATCCATGACATCTATCTCACGGGGAGTTCGGCCCGTATAGACCGCTGCACCTTCAACGGCAGCTCTCTCACCGCCATATCGGCCATGTCGACCGTCAATGCAACGATCCGCAATTGCACCATCGATGGCAATGTTCAAGTGGGTATCAGGATCGCCTATGGTAGAGCCCATGTGGAGGACTGTCGGGTCAAGAACACCACTAGGTTCGGCATCTGGTGCGAGGCCTTCTCGAAGGGTTACCTGGCTCGGTGCACTGTGAATGATAGCAAGGACCTGGGGATCCTCGTCCACGATCACAGTACGATCAAGATATTGGACTGCGAGATCTTCGACATTGCCGACAGAGGGATATGGATAGCGAATGCCGAATGTACTATAATCGGGACCAGCATCCACGGATGCCAGAACGACTCTGTATACATCTACTCATCATCGGTGAATATCACCGACCTTGATTGTTGGGGAAACGGCCAGACCGGGATCCTGGTCATCGACACCGACGCCTTCGAGATCGAGGACAGTGCGATCTATCGCAACGGTGGATACGGCATCTTCATCGGCAGTCAATCAACCTTCGAGAGCGAGGGATTGGTCCGGGACTGCAGCATCTACGAGAACGCCAGAACGGGCATCTACGTTCGGGACAACTGTACCGCGTACATAGACAACGGGACGTTCAGGGACAACGGGGAGTATGCCATTTACACTACGAACTATGGACATGCCTTTTGGAGAGTCCACGGCCAATCGTATGCGCGGAACGAATCGATGAAGATTCAAGGAAGCATCCGCGTCCGTCCCGGTGGAGAACTCACCCTGGAGAACACCACCGTGGTACACGATACGAGGATCTGGACAATGGGTTACATAGAGATGGAGGTGGAAGGCGGCATCCTGCGATTGGTGGATGGCGATGGGAACCGATCCACAGGAAACGACGCGACGCTGATCACGACCTTTGACGACGGTTCCAATGATATCCACAAAGCCAGTATAAGGGTGAAAGATGGTTCCACTTTGTTCGCAAGGAATTCAATGTTCGAAATGGTCGGCATCAGCTTCAATTTCTTCACTCCTCAAGTCCTCGATATCGAGAGTTGCGCGTTCGACAATGCACGTATCACCATCACATCATCCTTCGATGAGGTTCCGGGAGTCACAGCGGCGGAGGTCAGAGACAGCACCTTCACCGATCAATGGTCCAGGATCAGATTGCTACGGGGACCGCTTATCGTTGAAGGGTGTACCTTCGTCCGGTGCCGAGAGGCCTTCACCTTGACGAACGGGACCGCGACAATATCGAACACGTCATTGATCGGTTGCGACGTCGGAATCAATTTGACATTTCTGGGTACGTACCTCGTCGACAACGCCCGTATCATCAATTGCGGCATCGGCATCGATGCTCGTTCAGAGGTTGACCTGGTCATCAACGGGACCGAGGTGCGTGGCAGTACCTCTCATGGCGTTCGTGCCGAATTCTCCAAGGTAACCCTACGTGGATCAGAGATCCGCGATTCGGGAGCCGGAGGCCTTGTCTTCGACAAGCGTAGCTCGGCTTACATTGAGAACTGTTCCATCCATTCCAACAATCAGTTCGGGATCAGGGCCAACTACACGACCCTGTACATGAACGGGACATCCATCACGGGGACGAACGGCATCGGGATCTGGTTGACCGACAACGCCACCCTCTCATCGGCGGACCGCTTCATCATGAGGGATTGCTACCTGGACACCTCGGCGGCCTACGATGTCCGGCTGGAGGAGATGACATTCGGTGTGGCCTTCAACACCTACCTGGACCCGGAGTCCGTACGGGTGATGGACCGATCCCATCTAGAGCTGTGGTACGACATGATAGTCAAGGTGATGGTCGCGGGGGAGGAGCCCATAGCACCCGGGCCTATCGATTACCAGGTAGCCGACAACATGGGAAGGCCCTGGGACGAGGGCACGATGACGGACCCCCTGTACCTGCCGGTCATCTCGACCATGGCATACAGGATCACATCCGATGATGTCGGCGCGTACGTCCCCTACAACGTGACCGTGGCCGTCGCGGGCCGGGACTGGTATGGATCAGTGGACCTGGGCCTCAACATGGAGAGCACGATCTGGGTCCGGCCCGACCTACAGGCTGTCATCGAGGTACCGGACACGATCTACGAGGGTGAGGAGTTCGCCCTCATCGCAAGCGATTCAGTGGGCTACCCCTTCTTCATCGCCGGATGGGATTGGGACCTTGACCCGGAGACTGACCCCGGCATCGACGAGACGGGAGCCGTCGTGTGGTGGACCTTCACAACCCAGGGGCGCTATCTGGTGAGGTTGAACATCACGGACAGCGTGGGGAACGGGAACTGGACAGAGTTCTTCGTCGAGGTCCTGGACACGGTTCCCGAGGTATGGGCCGAGCCCATGACGCCCGACCCCATCGTGGAGGACGAACCCCTCGACCTCGTCGG
>JAUVEQ010000027.1 GCA_030594725.1 Methanobacteriota archaeon | reverse complement strand
TCCTGCAACGGGACCCGCTCCTTGAGGGCCCTGAAGGCCATGTCGTTGAACCTGCGGATGGCCTGCATCATCTTGAGCTGCTTGTCCATGGAGCAGTACGTGTCCACCTCGTGGTAAGCGTTCTGCTGGAGGAAGTACTCGCGGATGAGGCGGGCCACTTCCAGGAGGAGCTGCTGGTCCTCGGGCAGCGCGTCGGAGCCGACCAGCTGGACAATCTCCTGGAGCTCGTCCTCCCGCTGGAGGAGGTTCATGAGCCATCCTCGCAATTGCACGAACTCGGGTCCCACGTTCTCTCGGAACCAGGGGTCCAGGGTGTTGCCGTAGAGGGAGTAGGAGGTGAGCCAGTGGATGGCGGGGAAGTGACGCCGGTTCGCCAGCTTGGCGTCCAGGGCCCAGAACACCTTGACTATCCGGAGCGTGTTCTGGGTCACGGGCTCCGAGAAGTCTCCGCCGGGGGGCGACACGGCGCCCACGACGGTGACGGACCCCTCCCCGCCGCCCAGGGTCTTGACGCGGCCGGACCGCTCATAGAACGCGGCCAGCTTGCCTGCCAGGTATGCGGGATAACCCTCCTCGCCAGGCATCTCCTCTAGGCGGGAGGAGATCTCACGCATCGCCTCTGCCCACCGCGAGGTGGAGTCGGCCATGAGGCTGACGGAGTAGCCCATGTCGCGGTAGTACTCGGCGATGGTGATGCCGGTGTACACCGAGGCCTCCCTTGCGGCCACAGGCATGTTGGAGGTGTTGGCGATGAGCACGGTGCGCGCCATCAGCGGGTTGCCGGTGGTCGGGTCCTCCAGCTTGGGGAACTCCTTGAGCACCTCGGTCATCTCGTTGCCCCGCTCCCCGCAGCCGATGTACGTGACCACCTGGGCGTCGGACCACTTGGCCAGCTGGTGCTGGGTCACGGTCTTTCCAGACCCGAAGGGGCCGGGGATGGCCGCGGTACCGCCCTTGGCCACGGGGAACAGTCCGTCCAGGATGCGTTGGCCCGTCAGCATGGGTATGTCCGGCATCATCTTCTCCTTGTACGGCCGGGATATCCGCACGGGCCACTTGTGCATGAGTTGGATCTTGGTCCCGTCGGTCAGCGTGCCGATGGTGTCCTCCACCTGGTAGCTGCCCCCGCGCAGTTCCTGGATCTCGCCGCTAACGGTGGGCGGTAGCAGGACCCTGTGGGTGATGGACTCCGATTCCTCCACGGTGCCGATTATGCTCCCGGGATCCAGCTTGTCGCCGGCCTTGACCGTGGGCTGGAACTCCCAGCTCTTGGACCGGTCCAGGCCAGGGGCTGTGAGACCACGGGAGATGTAGTCCCCCGCACGCTCGGCCAGAACGGGCAGCGGTCTCTGGATCCCGTCGTATATGCTCCTTATCAGTCCAGGGCCCAGCTCGGCCACCAGGGGGGCCGCGGTGTCCACGACCTTCTCGCCAGGGCGAACGCCCGAGGTGTCTTCGTACACCTGGATGACCGACTTGCTCCCGTGGAGCTCGATGACCTCTCCCATGAGGCCCTCGTCGCCTACGAAGACCACGTCGTACATCTTGGGCGCGATGCCCGTGGCGGTCACCACCGGTCCTGAGACGCGATGTACCTCTCCAGTACCTTCCATTTCGATACAACCTTGTGAGTTAATGATTATCTGATGATCGTGATATCGTTGATCAGCCGCCGGAACCCTCCTTCTCGTCCCAGAGGTCCACTCCGACGGCCTGTTTTATCTTCTCTCGCAGGTCCGACTCCTCCACCGCGCCGATGGGTATGACCACCGGTCGCACCGAGGAGACGATGTCCTGCCGGGTCGCGGGATGCAGATTGGGAACGACCTCGGAGGGCATTATCAGTATGCCCACCTCATCGTCGGCCATCGCCTTGTTCACGGCCTTCTCCCAGTTGCCATCCTCGTCGACCTCGTAGACGTGCTGGATGCCGACCAGGCGGAAGCCCAGGCAGAATTCCCCGTCGCCGACGACCCCTAGTTCCATAGATTCACCCCTCCTTCTCCCTCATAGCACCAGTTGGTTCCTGATGAGCTCGGTGGGCAGGTCGCCCTCCTTCCCACGAACGATGTTCCTGATGTTGGCCACCTCGACACGCTTCGCCAGGATGTAGCTGAGCACCACCAGGATGCTCAATGGGTTCTGACGCGCCTCCCGGACCGCGTAGTTCAGCTGGAACTTGAGGAGGGACGCCTCCAGGGCGGTGAGGCTGTCCTTCTCGCCCGTCAGCTCTCCCTGATGCTCCCTGAAGTACGCCAGTCCCTCGATCCGCGTCAGGATCTCCTCCATGTCCAGGTCCGCCAGCTCCTTGAGCTTCTTGTGGGGGAGCTGGGCACCACCCGGCATCATGTACTCCATCACCTTGGTCGAGGGGGTATTGTCCCGCTTCAACCTCAGGAAGTTGATGAGGTTCATGAAGTCGATGTCGATGCTGATGAAGTGGTGGAACATCTTCATGTTCTTGCTCCCGCCGCTGGTCTTCTCCAGGAGGTTCGCGTAGTACATCTTGATCAGGTGGTCCTCCACCTCGGGGAGGGGGAGGTCGGTGATCAGGTCGACGGCCTCGTCGTAGCCCATCTTCCGGAGGATCTCCATCGTGTCGTCGTAGGAGGCCTCGATCAGCTTGTTGATCTGGGCATCGGTCAACGAACCCGCGGGGATGATCGCCTCCTCCACATCCTCGTCAGAGATGCCCGAGAGCTTTCCCCGGAGGGCCGTGGTGATGTTCTCCAGATCGTAGTACCTCATGTAATCCATGAGCAGGCTCTGGAGCTCGCCCTGGGCCTTCTCGATGAGCCCGTGGAACGTGGTGGCGAGGTTCCGGTTGAGGGAATACTCCACCAGGTCGACCCCACGGTACTTCTGGCCCAGCTGCTCGATCTCCGTCTTGTACTCGGATTCACCCAGGGACCTCGCGATTTCCGGAATGCCCATCTGGAGGAACTTCGGATATGTCTCCTTCGGAAGGAGCTTGGCCCTCATGGCAAGGACCCTCGCGTTGAAGTATGCGAAGTGACGGATCGCCACCTTCGCACGACCTTCGCTGCGGAAGGGATTGATCTTCAAGCTATCCTCCCTCACCGAAAAGGATCTCGGCGATCAACGGAAGCAACTCCTCGCTCCGCTCGGCAAGCAACGTGTCGTAGGTGAGGTCCTCCCGTATGGTGCCATCGGAGCTCTCGATCACCACACCACCAAGGCAGTCGATGTGACCCTTGTATGGCAGGTGGGTGAGCGCCCTGACGATGGGCTCGTCCTTCGCAGCAGAGAAAACGTGGGCGTCGCCGCCCCCCCTGCCGGACAGCAGGGTCTTCAGCATCGCCTCGTTCCTCGGGCGATCGAGCTCGCGAAGCTTCTCCTTGGCACCGTCCTGGACCTGTTCCAGGAGGGCCCTTCGCATCGCCAGCTCGAAGCGCTTGATATCGAGTTCGGCCGTCTGGAGGTCCTGAACTCGCGTGCGCTCCATGCGGGTCTTGTTCTCCGCTGTCTGCTGCTCCTCGTACTCCTTGACCTCCGCGACCGCAGCGGCATTGAGCTTCTGGACCTCGACATCCGCCTCGTCCAGTATCTCCTTGCGTTTGCGCTCACCGGAGGAGAGCACCTCTTCTACTACCTTGTCTAGCCCCATAGGAAGCCCGCCTGGTATCAGACCGGATCCCTACGGCATCTTCAGCCACAGTAGGACCGCAACCACTAGACCGAAGATCGCCAGGGTCTCAGGTAGCACGGTAAGGATCAGACCCTTTCCGAACATGTCCCGATCCTCCGCGGTAGCTCCTACCGCAGCGGAACCGATGGCCATCTCACCGATGGCTGCTGCCAGTGCCGATAGCCCCATGGCGAGGCCAGCTGCGATGGCAATCAATCCTACTCCTACTCCTATGTCTGTCATTTGTTTACACCTCCGTGTATATACGTTCCCGGCCGAAGGGTAGGTACTCCTTCCCTCCGCCTGTATAGAATTTGGTCATCCATTCTACATAATGGAGCCTGAGAGCGTGAAGTGATGGTGCCAGCAGTGCCAGCAGAATGTTGATGAAGTGGCCGAGGCCCGCGACGATCAGCCCCACGATTATCATTGCCCCTCCCTGGCTCACCATGATGCCCCCCAGATTGTTGAAGGTCATCGCTATCCCCAGGGAGGACAGGCCGATGGCGAACAGGCGGGTGTATGACAGTATGTTGGACACGATGCCGGGCAGTTCGAGGAGGCCTCCGCCGCCCTCGCCTGCGATCAGCATGACGATGCCCGATATCATCATGATGAGCCCTGTCATCATGACCGTGTCGGTGAGGACCACCTCGTCGGCGGTGAAGAGGATCCGGAAGACGATGTACCCGCCGATGACGATGAGGATCCAGGAGAACTTGCCAAGTATGGCGTGCTTCAGGCCATGATGATGGTTGGTGTTGACGATGCCCATGCAGAGGCCCAGGAGGATGTGGGCAACGCCGATGTAGATGCAGAGGTTGATCATGAACATCGCCTGTTCCAGCCTGTTGATGGGCAGGTAGAGGTCCAACGCCGGGACGTAGAGGTAGTGGGGCCACAGGACGCCGTGGGTGCTGAAGAGCTCAATGCCGAAGAACTCGCCGTACATGAGGCCCGTGAATATCGTGAAGAGGCCCGATATCATTATCATCTTGGTCAACCGACGGCGGGTGATGCCGGTGACGATCCCCACACCCTTCCACTTGCTGTTCAGCATCCAGAAGCCCAGGATTATGAACATGATGCCGTAGCCGATGTCGCCCACCATGAGGGCGAAGAAGAGAGGGAACGTGAAGTACATGAAGAGTGTCGGGTCGATCTCGTCGTACCTGGGGGTGGAGACGAGCTTGATGAGGTACTCGTAGGCCTTGAACCCCTCGGAGTTGGTCGAGAGCACCGGGGTCTCCTTGACGGTGTCAACGTGTTCGACCTCCCCCTCCTTCTCCTCCTCGGAGGTGGGCTCACCACCATCGGCCGCCACCGCTGCCTTGTCGTGGCCCGCCAGCTCCTCGTCGGTCAGCACCTCGATGTGGTAGCTGTCGCCGACGGCGTCGGTCAGCGTGCCTTCAAGGTCGTCCATGCTCTTGGAGGGGACCCAGCCCTCCACGAACAGGGCGTTGGGGGTGCCTCCGCACCGGAGGGGGCTCTCGGCCTTCTCGACCTGGATGGATAGGTGCTCCTCGGCCGCGAACAGGCTCTCGCCGTGGACCTTCCTGATGGTCTTGAGGTCCAGCTCCACCTCCTCGAGGGCCGAGTTGACCTTAGCCAGCTTCTCCTTGAGGCGGACGCGCACCGTTCGGGGGTCGCCCTTGCCCTCGAAGGACGGGACGGGAGTGAAGTTGAACTCGCCTATTATGGCCCGGACCTCGTCCGTCCGGTCCTTCTCGATGAACAACGCGAATAGGCCGGTCTTGGAGGCGTCCTTGGCCTTGAACAGCTCGAAGGGGATCTTGGCGTTGCGGAGGACCTTCCATGGGTCTCCAGTGAGGTTGCCCACGATCACCTCGAGGGTCTCGTAGTCCTTGTAGAGGTCAAGGTCGATGCCAAGGGATATGTAGGGCTCGAGGTTCGTCATCTGCTGCTCGATGTTCCGGGTCTCGGCCCTGAGCCGGTTCCTGTTGTCCCCTAGGGTCTCGATCTCGTGTTCCAGGTGGTCGAACTTGGCCTCCAGCTCCTCCATGAGAGAGGCGATGGGCCGGCGCATGTCCAGGGTGACCTCGGAGATATCGAGGGTGGCGATCATGGCACGGAGCCTGATGAGCATCTCAGAGGCCACGGATGCGCCTGGAAGGGGGTGTCCGAGGGCGAGCCCGTCCCTGCCCTCCACGTGGTCGTGCACGTGAAGCAGTTGCAGGTCGTACAGGGCGCTGGTGGCCGCGGGGACCCTGTCCCTCGGGACCACGATGAGGATGCGGGTCATCGGCTCGGCCTTGAGACCCACGCTTAGAACCTCCCTAACCCTGGGTGACGGACTTCTCGAGCTCTTCAACCAAACGGTCTATGGCCTGTGGAAGCTGGGTCTTGGCCGTCTGCTTATCCTTGTCGACGACCTCCTTCCCTTCGCTCACGCGCTTCTTGACGAGTCGTTGGGTATCCTCTGCTGACTTCTGATACTCCTCGTCGACGAGCTTGTCCACACGGGCGAGGCCCTCCTCGACCATCATGTCGGAATCTCTCCTGGCCTGGGCCTGCTTCTTGTCCCGCTCACGCTCGGCCTCCTCGAGCATCTCGCGAACGCGACCTTCCGCCGCCCGAACCTCCTTCAGGACCTCTTCCTTTCCCATGCCGAGACACTTCCTCGAAGTATTACTTGGACCACCTAGGGATGCCCGTTCGCCGGGCTATCCACTTTCCATTATAATAGCTTTATGGGGGACCCCCTGGAGGGGGGTCATTCCTTCAAATCCGACCCAGGGACCGTCCCATCCTCTGTGATGTAACCCAAGACGTACCCGACGGTGAAGGAGATGATGACAGTCCCTATGACGAGGAGGGCAAGGTACCACACGTCCATAGTGTTGATGTCCCGGTGGTAGAGAAGCACCGCCGCCCCGACCGAGAGGAGCGCTGCCCCGAGCCCGAACATCATTCTTCTTTCCACCAATATCACCACCATGACCCCATCAAAGGGACCTCAAGAGCAGCTCCTTGATGTCCATCGCCCTCATCTTGAACGCCCCCTCTTCGGCCTCCTTCCGCTCCCGCTTCAATGTCTGCACGCCGTGGTTCAGGTTGAACCTGCAGGTGGGACATGCCGTCACGCAGACCGAGGCGCCCAGCCCCTCCGCCTCCTCCAGCTTGTTGGCGGCGATGCGCACGGCGATCTGGTCGTCCACACCCTTGAAGGCCCCTCCGCCGCCGCAACAGGTCCCATCGTCCCGGTTCAGGGCGAACTCCAGCCAATTGTCCTCGCCGAGCACCGCGTCCAGGATCCTCCTCGGAGCCCCGTAGATCCTGTCTCCCACCCGGCCCAGCTCGCACGGGTCGTGCCATATGACCTTGCCCCGGGGCTTCTTCACGGGCACCAGCTTTCCCTCGTCGAGGAGCTCGGCGAGCAACTGGGTCATGTGAATGACCTCGAAGTCCCCGCCCATGCCCCGGTCGCGATAGATCCCGTCCAGGGTGAGGGTGCAGCCCGGACAGCCCGACACGACCCGCGTTGCCCCGGTGGCCTCGATGGCGTCCACGTTGTGGCGCGCCCGCTCGTCGAGGTGCTCGGTGGCCCCGATCTTGGACTCGGCGTTCCCGCAGCACCACTCCTCGTTGCCCAGGGTCGTCCAGCTGATGCCGGCCGCGTCCAGCAGCTTCGCCCCTGCGGCCGAGGCCTGGACCTGGGTGTAGGACTCCGAGCATCCCACGAACCACAGCACGTCGCCCGTGGCGGCGGGCTTCCTATCGCCCATCCACTCGGTCCTCCGATTGGCGGGATGGCCCCAGGGGTTGTTTTCGGTCGCCAGGGACTTGAGCATCGCCACATGGGGCTCCAGGGGTCCCCAACCCGTGCGGATCAGCCATTCCCGGCAGCTCTCCCACACATGATGCAGGGGGATGGCAGTGTGGCACACCTCCGCGCACCTTCCGCACATGGTGCAGTAGTAGAAGTGCTCGAAGAACCGCTGGGTCACCTCCGGGCGCAGGCCCATGGCGCGGTCCAGCGGTGTCTGGCGGGCGATGCGTCGCAACCAGTATGCCCTGCCCCGGGGCGAGGCCGACTCCCAGCCCACCTCCCGCCATGTCGGGCACACGGACCTGCAGTACCCGCACCTCAGGCAAACATCCAGTTCCTCCGCGAAGGGGACATCCACTCCCATGAGATCAACCACCCTCGCCCTCTTCACCTTCGCCATCGGGGTCCTTGCCCCCCTCGGGCTCGTCCCCCTCGGCCCGCAACTCCCGCCATCCCATGCCTCCGGGTCCCGCGGTCTCACCGGGTTCGGTGTCCGGGGGAAGGGTCCGCTTGAGGACCCCCATCAGGCCCAGGCCGGCGTTCATCACCGTGTGGGGAACGGCCAGGTCGTAGCGGGTGCCGACCTCGACCAGCTTTCCCGGGTTCATGAGGTTGTCCGGGTCCAGGGACCTCTTGATCGCCCGCATGACGTCCGCGCCCTCGCCGTGGACCCGGCCCAGGTTCTGGGCGAACCACATGCCCACCCCCACGGGTCGGCCTCCCAGGGACAGGGAGATGTCGGTGAGGCGCTTCATGAAGGACATGACGGCCAGGCCCTTGAGCATCTTCCTGTCGTCAACGATGTAGTAGGGCAGCAGGTCGACCGTGTTGCGGTCCGCGACCAGCCCGGTGATGCCAGCCTTCATGCCCAGGTCGGATATTGCCTCGTAGACGCGGTCCACCGCCTCCGGGAATCGGTCCGTTGGGACGAACACCGAACCCGGCACGAGACCCGGTCCCAGCCTCTTCACCCGGAACTCGTAGGACCTGGAGAGCCATGCCTCATCCGCCTCCTCCTCGGACAGGCGTCGACCTCCCGCCGAGCCCAGGGCGGTCTCCGTCTCCCTGTTGCAGAGGGCCACCTCCTCGGAGTGTCCCTCCAGGGCCACCGTGACGACGGTGCCGGCCGCGCTGGGCACCGGTGAGCCCATCTCTTCGAGATGCCTGAGGTGGTTCCCGTCCACGAACCCGATGTTGTAGGGCGTCACGGGGGAGCGTGTCAGGGTCTGGATGCCGTAGGCCGCCTTCTTGAGGTCCTTGAAGGCGTATGCGGTGGGGACCACATCCCCCGCGCGTGGATGGAGACGGATGGTGGCCCTGGTCACGATCCCCAGGGTCCCCTCGGCTCCCACGAACAGGTTCTTGAGGGCGTAGCCGGAGGCGTTGTCCTTGACGCCGCGGAAACCGGCCTCGATCAAGTGGCCGTTGGGAAGGACCACCTCGAGCCATCGCACCTGGTCCGCCGCGGGACCGTACTTGTAGGAGCCTATCCCGACCCCGCCGCCACCTATCCAGCCGCCGACCGTGGCGGAGAGGGCCGAGGACGGGTACGCGCCCAAGCGCAGGCCCTTGGAGCGGGCTGCCCTGCGAACCTCTTCCCAGGTGACACCAGCCTCCACGGTGGCGGTCATGCCATCCGGATCGACCTCCATGATGCGGTTCATCGAGGAGAGGTCCATGACGATGCCGCCCTTGCTTGGCAACGAGCCTCCGAGGCCCAAGGTGCCAGCGCCCCTGGGGGTGATCGGGACACGGTTGTCCCGGGCGATATTGACGGTCCCCACGACATCCTCGGTGCAGGAGGGCCTTACGACGATGTCAGGCTTCACCTGGAAAACGTAGACCACTTCGGGAGGAAGGTTGGCTATCTCGGCAGCGTACAGCTCCCTCTCGAGGTCATCGGTGGTCACCCGGTCCTCACCCACCAGCGCGGCGAGCTTGGTCACGATGTCTGGTCCCTTTACATTCCTGGCCGTGGCTCCACCCGCCTGGTGATTGAGGTCTGCGGTATATGTACATTGGGCCATCGGGCCATCGGGATGTCGGGCCTGGGCCTAACCGGAGCGAAAACGTTTTAACAAAGCCCCTCAATCGCGGTTAACAGCCCCGGTGGAGATCCAATGGCCAAGAGAAGGCGCAAGCAGCAGGACCCGAGCGACGAGCTGGAGGCTGCGATCAACGACACCTCCGAGGAACGCAGCTCGAAGAAGGACAAGGGCGCCACATCCAAGAGGCCGAAGGGTCGCAGGGCTGCCCGCATGGCCAAGTTCGAGGAGGAACGGAAGCAGAGGCAGAAGCGTCTGGTCCTCATGTCCGTGGCGATCGCGGCAGTTGTCATCGTTGCATCACTCGGGGCCTGGTACATCCTCAAGCCAGAGGATACCTCCAACCCCATCGTCGTCATGGAGACGAACCACGGGACCTTCGAGATCGAGCTGTTCATGGACGAGTGCCCGATAACGGCGGGGAACTTCAAGGAGCTCACCGAGAAAGGGTTCTACGACGATCTGGTATTCCACAGGATCATCGAGAACTTCATGATACAGAGCGGTGACCCGAACGGAGACGGGACTGGCGGTCCTGGCTACAGCATCGAGGGCGAGGCATCCGCCCTGGACCTCAAGCACAATTACGGTTCGATCTCGATGGCCAACTCGGGCTCGCCCGACACCGCGGGTTCCCAGTTCTTCATAGTGACCAACCCCGATGGCACACCCGACCTGGACGGCAGCTATGCGGTCTTCGGCAAGGTGGTCAGCGGCATGGACGTGGTCGATAGGATCAGCCGGCAGCCCGTCAGGGACAACGGCCAGGGCGAGCAGAGCAGCCCCATCAATCCGGTCCTCCTCCAGAGGGTCTACATCAAGTGAAGATGCCAGACCTCATGGGACGGGCTAGCAGTGCTTTGATGCTGTGAGCATGTAGGATAGATCCGCTAGACCATTAGCGGCAGGTCCAGGTCCCAAGGTCGCTACTTGAGGTCCCTTGTCGAATCCCGTGAGACCGCGGGCATCCTCCGGGGATACCTCCTCCGCTGCCTGAGGGAGGTAACGGTGGGCACGGGCACGTACCTGACGACCTCGATCGGGGCGGTGGACTCCTTCTTCAAGGGTTGCCAATTTGGCGCGCCCACGAAGAGGCCTGCAGTGATCAGGGCCAGGATGCCGCTGAATCCAGCAAGCCACCAGCCCGCTCCTGGACCGTAGCTGAGCTGTTCTGCATTCCTTGGGTCGTTGTCCGGGTAACCACCGGAGAACTCGTTGTAGTATCCGGGCTCACCACCCTCGGGGTCGATGTAGGCCTCGAAGGCGATGCCGAAGTTGTCCTCGTGACCGGTGGCCGAATCCGCGGCCATGGCATCGGGCATCTCGGTCCCCATGTACAAGCAGCTGCCTATGAGCAGCACGCCCGCCAGGAGGAACGAGGCCGCGGTGAACATCCGGTAGCGGTCGTGCCGGGCGATGTTCCAGGCACCGAAGACGGCCAAGCCCAGGATGAGCACCGCTGCGCCGATGGCGACCGTTGTGTTCTCGATGACGGCTTGGGCATTGGCATTGGGGATGGGCTCGTCTGTCTCTTCGTACATCGGGACCACCGTCATCGGGTCCGAGTACTCTTCTGGAGGCGCCCTCCAGGTCGAGTTCGATATCTGGTAATTACCTAAGTTCCACTCCCCCTCGATCTCCCGGATCTCCTGGTCCAACGGTTCCTCGTTCATCTCCATGGCGGCTATGAAGTTGGGACCGACCACGTGGACGTGATACCAAGAAGCGGGGAGGGCGAACAGCACGGCCACTATCGCAATCGTGGCGAGAACAAGTCCAATGCGCAAACGCATCCTTTCAACCCCTACTGGATAATACATTAGGGACCAGTGGTGATAAAACTTTCGATATCGGATGTGGGAATCAGCGTTTTCCAGGGTGAGATCGTCGGGAGGTCCAATGGCATCCGGACCCCCGGGGTCTTGGATAGAGCGTCGTTCGCTACTTGCGGCCAGCCCTCTCGATGCGTTCGGCCGTCCGGCTACCCGCGATGGATATCGCCACGTCGCCCCGGGTCCGCTCGATTATACCCCTGACCTGGTCCTGCTTGGCCTTCACGGGGACTATGGCCTTGGGATAGTGGTACTGGCTGACGACGGCGTTGATGCGGTCCATCCTCTCAAGGTACATCTCCGCATCCTCGGGCTTGCCGTCCTTCAGGGCCGTCAGGGTGAACCGGCGGAGCTCGCCCACCGCGTCGCACAGGCCCAGCAGGTAGGCGGGATGGGTGACCGCCAGGTCGTCGGGGTGGGGCAGCCTCTCGTCCTTGAGCAACGAGTGGACGATGGCCGCCTCGGCCGCCTCCTGGAGGGCGTTCTCGAGGGCGCCAGAATGCCAGATGTCCTTGTGGTCCCGGAGGTCGTTCCGGACCTCCTTGCAAAGGTCCCTGATGCGCAGCACATCCCCGTCCACGAAGGCACCCCGGTGCATGGCCGCGATGGTGCGTGCGGAGAGCTTGAGGATCTCCCGGGACTTGCGGAGCATCTCCTCCCGGACCCGCTCCTTCTCGTCGAGATAGACCTCCAATTCCGCCGCGATGTCCTCGAGGTTCTCCATGTTCCCGCGATGGGCCCCGGGGCACATAAGGCTTGTCCGCCACCAGCGTAACCTTTTTGACTCCCTGGGGCCATCACAATCCGAAGTCGTGGCATCGTCATGGGAATCGGTGCCGTTTCATATCCCATCGCTTTCGGCGAGGGGAGGACGAACAGGGATGCACTCGGAACGGAGGGGAGCTAGCTGGTAGAGGTCGCACCAGAGTACGTTACGCTACTGGTCGCCTCTGTCATCGCGTTCCTCATGCCCTACGTGGCGAACCGGTTGAACATACCGGTGATAGTGGGAGAGATAGTGCTCGCCATCGGAGTGGGCTTCATCTTCGTCTTCATCGAGCGGACCACTGGCCTGGTGTTCCTCACCTTCGAGGACGGGTCCGCCGTCTACTTCCTGTCCGAGATAGGCCTCATATTCCTGCTCTTCCTTGCAGGCCTCGAGATAGACTTCAACATGATCTCCGAGCGGGGCATCAAGCCCATCGGCTGGGGGGTCCTCGCCTTCGTGGCAACCTTCACCATCGCCTTCGGCCTGGTGCTCCTCATCGGCCTGGAGGCGCCCGTCTTCATGGCCCTCGTCGTCTCCACAACCTCCCTTGGTGTCGTGCTTCCTGTGGTGAGGGGGATGGGCATCATCAGGTCCGAGTACGGACAGGACATCATCCTGGGAGCCATCATCGCCGACTTCGGCACGATGCTCATGATCCCCATCGTCGTGGCGGCCCAGAAGGGGTCTAGCCTGCTCCTTCCCCTCATAATCCTTCCCCTCATCGCCCTGTTCTTCGTCGCGATGTACTACATCGGTGGCGTCCTGATCTGGCGATGGCCCAATGTAATGGCCAAGTTCTTTTCCCAAAACGACCCCAACGAGACGGGGGTCAGGATGAGCTTCCTGCTGATCATGATCTTCGTGGTACTCTCTGCAGTGCTGCAGACGGAGATAATCCTCGGTGCCTTCCTCGCAGGGGTGGCGATCTCGTTCCTGTTCCGGGACTCGGGGAACCTGAAGCAGAAATTGTTCGGTTTCGGGTTCGGATTCCTGATCCCCCTGTTCTTCGTGCGGGTGGGAGTGGAGTTCGCCAACTCCGTCTCGGACCCCGGAGGTCTTGCGGCCCTCTGGATCGTGCCGGTCCTCATTGCCGTGACCATTGTGGCAAAGGTCCTCCCCTCCCTGTACCTGGCGCCCACTTACGGGGCCCGCAGGGCGGCGGCCTACGGCACCCTGCTCTCCGGCGGCCTCAGCCTGGCCATCGTGGCCGCCGAGATCGGCCGGACGGAGGGCATCCTCGAACCCGCCATCAGCGCGGCGATCATATTCTTCGCCATCGTGATGGCCGTGCTATCCCCCATCATCTTCAGGTACGTCCTGACGGAGAAGGCCCAACCGGAGGAAGAGGAGCAGGTGTTCGAGCTGGTCACGATCACCGGCAAACCCTTAGAAGGGGGTATCGACATAGACCGTAACGGCGTTCCCGATGACTGGGTGGAGGTGATGGACTGACCGGAATAGACCCCTTCTACTCCCTTCTCATCGTGGCGGTCATCGCCTTCTTCATACCATTCCTCACCAAGAGGGTCGGCATCCCAGTGATCGTAGGGGAGATCACCTTCGGCATCATCGTCGGGGTGCTCAACCTGGTGATCTTCAACTGGTCCGGGGTGAAGATAATCGAGTTCGCCGAGGGGACCGGGCTGGAGTTCCTTGCCGAGATCGGCCTCATCTTCCTGCTGTTCCTGGCCGGTCTCGAGATCGACATCAACATCATCGAGGAGCGTGGCACGAAGGCCGTGCTCCTCGGCGTCATCATGTTCCTCATCGCCCTGGTGATCAGCGTCGGGTTCATGTGGTTCTTGGACATGGGCGTCTACATGGCCCTCATCCTTTCCACGACGTCGGTCGGGGTGGTCATACCGATCCTCCGGGAGATGGGGATGTCCAAGACGAATCTCGGCCAGGACATCATCCTCGGTGCCATCATCGCCGACTTCGCCACCATGATGATGATCCCCATCGTGAGCATGATCGAGGTTGGCGGCGCCACCACCTGGGATTACGTGATACGCATCGGATTGATATTGATCATATTCGGGGCGTTCTTCGCATTGTTCCTATTGGGGGGCTTTGCCATGTGGAAGTGGCCTCACGACATGGCCAAGTTCTTCAAGGCCGACGACCCGACGGAGATGGGCGTCAGGGTGAGCTTTCTGATAATCATGGCCTTCGTAGCCATGTCCGTGGCCTTCAACATGGACGTCATCATGGGGGCGTTCCTTGCAGGCGTGGCTATGAACTTCATCTTCCGCGAGACAGCGCTATTAGAGCGCAAGCTCTACGGACTGGGCTACGGCTTCTTCATTCCCATCTTCTTCATCCAGATAGGCGTCGAGTTCACCGAGCTGGTCGAGCTGGAGGGCCTGATGCTGTTACCGGTCCTCGTCGTCATCGCCTTCATCATCAAGATAATCCCGGGCCTGATGTTCG
>JAUVEQ010000333.1 GCA_030594725.1 Methanobacteriota archaeon | reverse complement strand
GGGATGACGCTGTTCACGGGGGGGATGGTGGCGGGCCTCGTCCTGCTCGTCTCCACGGCGCTGGGGTTGATACCTCCCGTACTGGGCCTCATGAGGGTGCACCTCATGGGTGTGGTGACGCTGCCCCTTGCACTCGGACTGGTCCTCTTGTGAGGGAGGGAGGGAGGAGGGGGTGAGGTGGGGGGACACCTATCGACTGGTGAGCTCCTCGTCCAGCTTCCGGGTCTTCCAGCGGGTGTAGAAGGCGAGGCCAAGGGTCACCCCGACGCTGACAAGGAGTATCAGGATGAGCAACATCCACAGGGGAGTGTTGGGCACGTGGACGGTGAACTCCTCTGAGGTGGCGGTGTTGCCGTCAGCATCGGTGACGGTGAGGGTGACCTTGTGGTCGCCGGGCTCGTCGAACACGTGCTCCACCTCCTCGCCGTAGAGCTCGTAAGTCTTCCCGGAGCCATCCATATTGACGGTCCAGGTCCAGTTCACGATGCCAACATTGTCGCGGGACCGGTCACCATTGAAGGTCATCGACTCTTCCAACCGACCCTCCATGTCACCACGGGTCTGGGGCACAGGGTAAATCGTGTCCTTCACCTTGATGGATACGATAGTGGAGTTGGTATTGCCGGCCCTGTCCTCCACCGTCAAGGTTACGGGGTAGACGCCAGGGATATCGAAGATGAACCGGATGTCCTGCCCATCGATCTCCTTGGGAACTTGACCGTACTCGAAGTTCCAGGTCCAGGACTCGATCGCCACGTTGTCACGGGACTTGGTCCCATCCAGGATAACCGTGGTGTTCTGGTCCACGGTCCGGTCCTCCCCGGCGTTCGGGACAGGTGGCGTGATGTCGTTCACGATCAGCTGGCTGGTGTCGGTATCGGTGTTGCCAGAGGGGTCCTCGACCTTGAGGGTCACCGCATAGGTGCCCGCGTTGTCGAAGGTGTGGACCGGGGATGGACCAGAGAGTGTCACGATGGCATCGCCCCTCGTGATGGTCCAGGTGTATGAGAAGATGCCCACGTTGTCCCCTGAGCCCTCGGACGAGAAGGTCACCGTCCTGTGCTGATCGATGAGGATATCCTCCCCGGCCTCGGCGACGGGCAGTGTCACATCCAGGACAGTGATCGTCCTCTCCGCGGTGAGGTTCGCATTACCCACCATGTCCCGGGCCTCCACCTGGTAATGGAGCGGATCCGTGGAATCCGAAGGGATCTGGATGATCAGTGCGTAGGTTCCGTTCCCGTTCCCGTCAAGGGCATCGCCCGTCAACGGGACGGATGTCGGCTCGCCACCATCGAACCAGTAGGTTATGTCGACGCCGACCACGCCCATATTGTCCGTGATGGTGATCGTGAACTCGTAGGCGACCCCCGTCGTGGTGGACCCGGGTGACGAGTCCGCCATGATGATGGGTTCGTCGTTGTCCCTCATCTCCACATCACGCACTTGGGATGCGTTCTTGTTGCTGGTCGAGTCCTCGACGTGGAAGACGTAGTGCAGGAGCTCGACGGTGTGGGACGTGACTATCGTGGCGGTCCAGATGTCCTGGTCCCCGCCGGTCATGGCCACCGTCCAGTGGGTGCCGCTGTTGTACCAGTACTCGACCAGTACATCGGCCACGACGATGTTGTCGTAGAGTTGCACAGAGAACAGGTGATCGTCGCCGGTAGTCGCCGTGTCAGGGCTCATGTCGTCCCCGAACCATGGAAGGTCGTTGTCATGGATGGTCACGGTGGACCTTGCGGTGCTGTTCCAGTTGCCAGATGAATCCTGGGCGTGGAATATGTAGTGCAGGGGCGAGAGGGAATCCCAGGGCACGTCCGTGGTCAACGTCCAGTTCCATTCACCGATGGGGTCCATGGAGGAGTTCACGTGCTCCCCTCCTCCGAACCAGTACTCCACCCAGGTCCCGTTGAGCTCGATGTTGTCCTCCATGCGGATCAGGAAGGTCACGTTCTCGCCCGTGGTTGCGTCCGTGGGTGTCCGGTCGTCATCGATGGCGGGCGCATCGTTGTCGGAGACCCTCACCGACCTTACCTCGCCCTCCACCCTGTTCTGGCTGGTGTCCTCGATGACGAATCGGTAGTAGATCGGTTCCAGGCCGTCCTCGACCGTGATGACGTGCTGAAACTCGTCCAGGGACAGCGAAACGCTCTCGACCGGTCCTCCCTCGTACCAGTACTCCAGGGTGATCCCCTCGATCTGGATGTTGTCCTCCGCGGAGAGGGAGAACGTGAGGGGGTCTCCCGTGGTGGCCTCCATGGGAGTCAGGTCAGGACCCATCACCGGGGCGTCGTTGTCGATGACGTGGACCACGACCTTCGGGGTCTCGATCTCGTTCCCGATGGTGTCCAGCAGGATGAAGTTGTACATCAGATCGGTGGCGTTGATGGGAATCGAGAGGGGAAAGTCCCAGGTGCCATTGACCTCGACGGTCACGTTGGCGACCACCTCTGGGAGGGCGTCGAGAACGTAGGCGACACGGACGTTCGCCACACCATTGAGGTCGTCCCGGGCAGAAACGTGCATGATGGTGTCCTCGCCCGTGGAGACGGTGTCGTTCCACAGTTCCAGGATCACAGGCGGCGTGTTGTCCGTCAGCAGCTCGAAAGCGACCTGGTCGTAGGCGCCCGAGTAGTTGACCCGTGCCACCAGGTCGTGGTTGCCGTCGTCGAGGGTGGTGGTGTCCCACACGAAGGACCAGTTCGCCCTCGCCGTGCCCTGCTGCCATGGCCCACCGTCCACGCTCACCTCGATGGAGGATATGGACTCGTGGCCGATCAACATGACATCGTCCAGGTAGGCGCCCTCGGAGCAGTTGACCCCGTCGGAGGAGAAGCGGAATCCCACGTGGGAGGCGTTGTTCGGCACCTCGACCGTCGCCTCGGTCCAGGTCCTCAGCGCTCCCGTGTGGTTGGAGAGCAGGACCCAGGGTCCCGATGACGAGGAGCGGTACATGGCATGCAGGTAATCGGTACCGTTCTCAGAATCGAGCCAGTGGGAGTAGGTGAGGGTCACGGTGTCGTAGCCCGATAGATTGCCGGTGGCGATGTAGAGGTCGGCCTCCATGTAGGGGTCGTGGCAGGGCTTGGCCCCCGCCAGCAGGATGTCGTCGAGGGTCACGAACCGGTCGGCGGTGCCATGGTACTCGAACGCCAGGTAGACCTCTTCCTCGCCATCCTGTGACGACAGGTTTATGGCCTGGTAACCGAAGGTGTCTGCCGTGTAGGTGACCAGCGTGGTGTAGTTGGGGTAGGTGCTGGTGTTCGCGTACTGCACGCTGACGTACTCGTCGCCATCGAAGTGATCGTAGGAGATGTAGAACCGAAGGGTGAGATTCTCCCAGCCGCTGGCGTTGGCGGGCGTGCTGGTGTGGAGCCGCTCGGTCATGTTTGTACCGGCGCCCCTGTTGCTGTCAGCCACGGCCAGGTAGTCCGAGCCGCTGGCACCCTGGTAACCGGTGTTGACGAAGGTGAAGGGATGCTTGTCAGGACCGAGGCTCGTGGTGGCCCAGTCCGAGGGAGCCGATGCGCCCTCGAAGCCCTGGTAGAGCGCTATGCCTCCATCGGAAGCGGCGGACCAGGCGCTCTTGTCCCCGTTCCGCATCCGGGCCAAGGAGACGCCCCACGTGTCCTTTCCTCCGACCGCATCGGTGTCATCGGTCTTCCAGACGGATGTCCACCGTCCCTCGAAGTCCTCTGACATGACCTCGCGGGGGATCGAGCCCGTAGCGGTGCC
>JAUVEQ010000345.1 GCA_030594725.1 Methanobacteriota archaeon | reverse complement strand
GTTGGGTGAACTTCTACTACGACGCGATGGTCAATGGATGGGGACACTCCAGGTTTGTTGGAGGGATTGCAACAGGCACCTTCTCCGGGGTGCGGAACGCCGTCGTGGGTCAATGGTACCTATGGAATATCACCTTCACGTACGATAGGTTATCCATAACTGTCAAGGACAAGGCCAACGGCAACACCATGTACAGCAAGATCGGCATGGTCATAGATCCAATGCACTATCCAGCCAAGGCCCAGATGGGTGTCTTAGCTCTCGTTCAGTCACACGACCCGAGCGGCAAATGGGACAACTACAGGCTCATCGACAACAATCTACCTCCGAACAAGCTTCCGATCTGGATAGATGTGCCCGATCTCCACGGGGTGGAGGACATTCCTCTATTGTATAATTTCACCTCGAACGTCAGCGACCCGGATGGAGAGATCTCGCTTCTCAGCATCACATCCCATTCCAACTTCGTTGTATCGACGTCTGGTCTTGAGGTCACCTTCCAGTTCCCGAACGGCGTTCTCTCAGTAAGCATCCCGTTGGTGCTCTTCGACGGTTTCGATCAGGTGACAGCGGATGTCAACTTCACGATCCAACCGGTAAACGATCCGCCGGAGGCCTTCCTACCCACTGAGCACGTGGCGGAAGAGGACATACCCTATACATTCAATGCCACGACATTCGTGCGGGACATTGACAACGCGAAGGACGAACTCTGGTTCGAGATCGATGACCCGTACGTTACCGTGGATGGCCTGTTCATCACGGCCCTCTTCCCGGACGGCATCTTCGGGCACAGGGCCCACCTCAACCTGACCGATGGTCAATTCAAGGTGGCTGTCCGCCTGGACTTCACCGTCGTCCCCGTGGACGATCCTCCGGTCATCGGGGATTTGGGCGATTTCACGGCCATCGAGGACTCGGTATCCGTGTTCAACCTCACCCCCTACCTCTCGGACATCGATTCTGTGGTGGAGGACCTGATAATCATCGTACGGAGCACCAACTGCTCTGTGGTGGGACAAGAGCTTAACTTTCTCTATCGGACAGGTGGCGTGACCGAGACCGTCACCATCCAGGTGAAGGACGCCCACTCGATGGTGGACGCCATCCTGTTGGTAAACGTCGGGGAGAGGAACGACGCCCCCGTCGCCCACTCGATGTCACCACGGGGCTTCACCGAGGACGAGGAGAGGACCGTGGACCTGTCCCCGTACATAGAGGACGAGGACACGCCGATGGGGTCCATCACCGTAACATGCGACGCCCCTAACGTGGTCAGCATCGATGGGTTCAACATCACCTTTCTCTACACAACTTGGAGATCGGAGCACACCATCTACTTCAACGTGTCAGATGGGTTCCTGGTCACCGAGGGGTCATTCCTCACCCAGGTCGAGTCCGTGAACGATGCACCAGTGATCTCTGGCATCGGAGACCTGACATCACCCATCGAGATCGAGCTGGACGAGGACTCGTCGGCGCAATACGAGATCTTCGTCGAGGACGAGGACGACAACAACTTCAGGTATTCCATCTCCACACTGTGGTCCGGTGTGACCGTTACCACCAGCGGCACGATCGAGATAGAGGCGGTCCACGGGGATGTGGGCGATTACGAGGCCACCCTGGCGGTCGAGGACCCCAGTGGTGCGCGTGCCACGATGTCAATCAGCATCAAGGTGCTCAACGTCAACGACCCCCCGTCGGGGCTCCTTGTGCACAAGCCATCGAACCATACCATCGTAGAGCAGGGGAAGAACGTGAGCTTCTCCGTATCCTTCAGCGACCCGGACATCATGTTCGGTCAGGTCCTCACGGTGACTTGGGTCTCCAACATATCTGGTCCGTTCATGACCCTGACCACGGAGGATGACCTGAACTTCCTTGAGAACGACCTGGTAGTGGGCCTCCACAGGATAACGGTCCACGTGTCCGATGGAGAGTTCGTCAGGGAGGTATGGGTCGAGCTGGAGGTCGTGGAACCCTACGTGCCCCCGCCCGAGAAGGAGGATGAATCCTTCATAACCTCCACCGCGGGCATCGGTATGATAATCCTGGTGGTGCTGGTGGTCGTCGGCGCCGTCCTCTTCATGGTCGTCCGTTCAAGGAAGGAGGAGGACGAGGGGATCGAGACCCCACCGCCCAGGGATGAGGGCCCGATAGTGACCGAGGTGGTGGACGGCTCACAGAGGTACGAGATGGCCGCCCTCGGCGAGGAACTTGGCAAGATGGCCGACGAGCTTGAGGCATCGAAGGGGGCCGAACCCTCCCCCGGGTCGCCACCGACATCTCCACCTCCACCCGTTCGCGAGGAATCGCTGGACCTGGAGACCGTGGCGCCCCCCACCGCGGAGGAGCTTGAGGAGCGACAGCACTCGGTCAAGGTCAGGGAGGTCATGAAGGCCCTCACCGCTATGCCCCGGGGACTGCCCACGACCCTATGGGGAAAGGACATCACCGAGCTTGGAAGGGAGATCGTCGACGGTCCCAAGAAGGAGGCACCCGACGGAACCCTTCTTGTGCAGATAGATGGACGGTGGTACACGGCCGACCACACGCAAGCGGGGACCTTCCTGGTCGAGTGGAAGGAAGAGGCACCCGAGGAGGTCTCGGACGAGATGACCGAGCAGGACCGGCTAGAGAAGCTTGAGAATGCCCTGCTCGAGGGGAACATCTCCGAGGATATGTACGAGAGGCTCAAGAAAAAGTACGAGGATTGAGCATCCCTGCTGTCTTTTGGACCTACTAGAAAAGGACCCATCTCTTGAGGATCCACGACCGTTGTACTCACTCGTTCGACTGCCGCATTGTGGGTTTGATCTTGATCAATTTGGACATTTTCCCCATCTTCCAGAGCATCACCACGGCCACCGCGACCACGGCAACGACGATCATACCAGCTATGGTGGGATACCCTATCTCGGAAGTGAGTGTTGTGACGACGGTGGTGATGTTGAAGGTCGTTGATCTGCCCTGGTCACCCGGTTCATTGAACACCTCGACCATGATGCCGATGGTGTGCTCTCCGGTAGCCGCCTTTGGGCTCGGTGTGGCCCGGATGGAGACGGTGGTGAACTCGTCCTGCTGGACGCTGAACTGTGCGTTCTCTAGCTCGACCTGGATGTCCTTCGACGGGTCTGGGACGGTCAACCTGAAGGTTGCAGGGCCATTCCCATCATTGTAGATATCGAGGTCGAATTTGGCAGTCTCTCCCGATCTCACGGTTTCGGAGGGTTCAGAGGACTCCACCCGGATCTTGAAGTACTGGTCGACCGTGACCACAGCGCTTGCGGTTGCCATCACGGGGGAGAGGCCTGGGACCTTGCACGAACCTGTGACCAACACGCTCCCCGTTACGAGGGAGGAGGTACCTGGGGGAACGATGATGATCAAACTGAACTGCTGGGTACCCGGGCCCTTGAATTCCATAGACTGTGGGTCTAACACAACGGGCCATCCAGTGTTCACCACGGATGTGAGGGTAACATCACTAGCCATGAAGATCATCTGCTCCACGGTGACGTTCCCATTGAAGGTAACAGTACCCAACTGTGATTGGGTCACCTTTGCCTGTAGCTGGGTGGGATAGAGGGACAGGGACAGGATCGGGATGGGGTTGGG
>JAUVEQ010000003.1 GCA_030594725.1 Methanobacteriota archaeon | reverse complement strand
CGGTAGGTGACGGCCTCGATGAGGGTGGCGCCCCCTCCCTTCCGGGCCCGGTCGATGGCCTCAGACGTGGCCAGGTACATCGCCACCACGTCGTTGCCGTCCACCTGGACACCGGGAATGCCGTAGGCCACCGCCTTCTGGGCGATGGTGGCCGAGGCCGTCTGCTTGCTGCGGGGGACGCTTATGGCCCACTGGTTGTTGTTGACCACGACCACCACCGGGGTCTTGAGGACGCCGGCCAGGTTCAAACCCTCGTGGAAGTCCCCTGCCGAGGTGCCTCCGTCGCCGATGTATGCCAGGACCACGTCGTCGACCCCGTGGTACCTCATGGCGTGGGCGAAGCCAACGGCCTGGGGTATCTGCGTTCCCACGGGCACGTAGATGGGCATGCTCAGGGCGTCCTCGGGGATCTGGTTCCCCCGCGGGTCCCCCATGAAGTACATGAGGTCGTACTCCAGGGAGAAACCGCGGATCATGTAAGAGCCAAGCTCCCGGAAGGCTGGGAACAGCCAGTCGTCCTCCCCCATCGCCAGGGCCGAGCCCACCTGGGTAGCCTCCTGCCCCTTGCTGGGCGCGTAGGTTCCCATGCGCCCCTGCCTCTGGAGCTTTACGGCCTTCTCGTCGGCGGTGCGGGTAAGGAGCATCCACCAGTACATGTCCTTCATAAGGTCCTCTGGCAGGTCGGGGTCCTCCCCTGAGAGGGAACCGTCCTTGTCCAGCACCTGGAACATCTCCCCCTTGAGGGGGTCGTGCTCATCGATTATCATGCTCACGTCTCCTAATGTGGATGTGGTGGATCGGGGAACCGAGGGGGGCGGATGGCAGAGGGCCGTGATCGAGGCCCGGTCATCACTTGCCCGTTGCCCAGTCTCGTACCTTCTCGTACTCCTTGGGACCGCAGAGGAATGCTCCCGAGCTGGTGTTTATGAGGAAGGGCACGCCACCGCACTTGCCCTGGCCCAGCTGGAAGAACTTCTGCTGGTTCGCGGAGTTGTGCCAGACCTCCAGCTTGTCCACCGCGATGCCCTCCTCCTCTTCCAGTCGGTCGAGGAAGCCGGCCACCATCTTGCAGTGGTCACATTCCGCCCCATAGAATTCCAGAAGTTCGTTATCTCCCAATCTCTCACCTCACCCAAAATATCTTCGATACACATTATCAGGCCCAGCTATATATGATTTGAGCCTTCGCTTGTAGGGGTATTTTTCTTAGGGACCGGAAAGCCGAACCTGGTTCGGAGGCAACTATATTAGCATCCCCGTTATGATTGTGACAATACGACTGGTGGGTCCTCTTTTTGACACCCGTCCCACCGGCAAGAGGTGATAAAATGGCAAACGAATGTTACGAGCTTAAGTGCAGCGATTTGGGAACGCAGTGCGACTATGTTGCACAAGGTCATACGAAGGACGAGATGATGGAAAGGGCCGTGAGACATGACGCCGAGGTCCATAATCATAAAGGCGGATACAGCGACGAAGAGATGGTCGCCATCAATGCGGCTGTCATCCACAATCAAGACTGCTGAGCAAGCGCTTCAGTAATCCGGACCGCCGGCAGTGTCCCTGCCGGCGTCTTCCGGTCCCCGGTGAAAGCCGGGGTCCACCTTTCTTTTTTTCAATCCCCCATCTGCTTGAGCCTATGCGCCCAGCGCCTCGAAGAACAGGGGCCAGAACGGGTCCTGTTCGGGGATGTAGAGTTTCTCGACCGAGCCGTCGCGCCGCTTGATGGTGCGTACGGACCCGTCATCGGTACACCTTCCTATCACGGAAGCGGCGATGCCCACGCCCTCGAGGGCCGACAGGACGGACTGGGTATGGCTCGGGTCGACCGTGAGCAGCAGCGAGCCCTCGGCTATGGCATCGATGGGATCGAAATCGAAGCCCTCGGCAACGATGTGGATCTCCTCGGGGTATACGAACAGCGACTCGTCGATCTCCATGCCTATGCCGCTGGCGCTGGCGATCTCGAAGAGGCCTCCCCGGACGCCGCCCTCGGTTGCGTCGTGCATCGCGTGCACCCCGCCGGCCTCCATCGCCGTCAGGGCGTCCTTGACAACGGTCATCTGCTGGCACTGGGCCTTGGCCATCTCCACGAGCTCGGGGGGATATGCGGACAGCTTCTCGGGCTGCAGCGCGGCCAGGATGCCAGCGGCCTCCACGGCAGGACCCTTTGTGAGCAGTACGTCGTCACCTGGCCGGGCCATGGCGGGAGTGATGTACTCGTCCTTGCCACAGACCGCGAACACGGTTATGCCACCGATGGTGGGGGCCATGAACCCCGGGTAATATCCAGTGTGACCTCCAACGATCGCGATGCCCAGGTCATCGGCGTTCTCGTGGATCGAGTCGATGATGGTCCGAAAGTCCTCGTCCGGGGTCTCGGGGGGCATGAGCAGCGAGTACGTCATGTACCTTGGCTTGACCCCCATGACCGCCACGTCGCTGGCGCCGATGTGGACGGTGTACCATCCGAACATCTCAAGGGGCTGCCCCGGCACCGAGAAGATCGGGTCCTCCGCGATGATGAGGACCTTGTCGTTCCCGATATCGATAACTCCAGCATCCACCCCCGTGAGGGGCGGCACCACCACACTGTCGTCCTTCCTTCCAAGGCGTTCCCGGATGAAGGACTCGAAAGTGTCCAGATCGATCTTTCCTACCTTGCTCATATCCTCGCCTCCGACTCAAGCACGAGGCTCTCCGTCTCCTCGGCCTTTGCAGTGTTCAACCGGAGGACCTGTGACCTATCAACCACCATGCCCAACACGGACCCGCAAGCGGCCATGTTCGGCAAGGAGCGCAGCAGGTGAGAGGAGATAAAACTTATGCACACCCCGGGGTCCTGGCTCCACTCGGACCTTCCCTGATATCGTGCTTCTTCGCAGGCAATGGAGAAAGGTATTTAACGCGTCTTACGATACCGATGGAATATAGGTGCCAGGTGATTTCCTGTATCGGGCGATAATAAGGAATGGGAAGGCAGGCAGGCTCCCATCCCTGCTCCTCACGGTCATCTTCATCTCCATGCTGGCGGGGCCTTGGGCCGGCACCCTTCATGCCGGGGCCGATGACGCGGACTGCCCGCCTGCCGACTATTCCATCGGTACTACCGTGTTCCATCAGATGATCATGGTCCAGGGCGACGATCCCGATACCTCCATGATCGAGGCTCGCGACATGCTCAGCGTTGTGTACAGGAGCTACTGGGAGATACCCTGGGACAACAACGAGGTCTACATCTCGGTGCCGGATGACGCCAAGAGCATAATCGTGGAACAGGTGGAGTCGATACCTCACCAGGGGCAGAACATCTACGTGCCTGGCAAGTACAGCGCGATGGAGAACCCCGACGACCCCCCCGAGACGGGAAGGGTGACCGAGGGCGATTACGAGGGATTCTACTACTGGCGCTTCCCAGAGCATGCCGACAGGTCTGAGAACGACACGATGGATGTGGACACCGACGAGGACTTCGCCGATTACGACCCCGAGCTGACCGATCCGGATGACTTCATATTCTCCTTCGGTTCCATCGGCCTCGCCGAGAACGTGACCGAGGCCACCTACACCAGCAAGATGTTCACCGGACACGAACTGACGAAGGTCGGTCTCTCGTACTGGGGCTACGAGATGGAGAACATGACCTTCGAGGTGACCGGGGACAACGGCACGACCTGGCATCCGGTCGAGTCCGGCACGACCTCGCCCATCCCCGGGGGGGGCAACCAGTTCCGGTGGCGGGTGAACATGACCCAGGACCTGGCCGACGATGCGCCCCCGATCCTGGATTGGGTGACCTTTGTCATCCATTTCATGCCCGAGACCACCGACACCTGGATCGAGGCCTCGTACCTGCTGCTGATCCCCGAGGAGGGGCTCGAGTTCGACCAGATGTTCCCCTTCGACGTTGATATCTCCGGCCTCGTCTACATAGGGTACTTCGACCACGATGTGGAGGTCAACGTAACGGGTGTCCACCTGATCCGGAATCCAGGGGATACCCACGAGGACAAGGTGACCTACGTCTACATGTCGGGACCCTACGAATGCAAGCTGACCTTCTTCATCAAGGACCGCCAGTCTCAACCGGATGGCGACGACTTCCCTTGGTTGTTGTACCTGTTGCCGCTCGTGATAGTCATCGTCATAGCCCTGGCCTACTACTGGGCCAAGAAAAGCGGGGAGCGGGACATCAGGGAGTACGAGGGAGCCCCCGATGATGACGATGAGGATGATGGAGAGGATGAGGATGATGAGGACCTCAAGGACATGGACCTTGAGGAGCTGAATGCCAGGAAGGCCGAGCTGGTCGGCAAGATCAAGCAGGTCCAGAAGGAGCACGACGAGGGCATCCTCGGCAATGAGGAGCTGGACGTTCGGCTCAAATCCTACAAGGACGAGGCTGTCCTGGTGATGAAGCGGATCGATCGTTACGAAGGCGACTGACCGTCCAGACCACTCGTGGGGGGAAGACGACACCGTGGTGAGCAAAGGGAAGGGTTTTGCGATAACCTTGAGACCCATCGTCAGCATGGTCACCATCCCGTGGACCGCTGGCATGGCAGTGTTCGCCGCCTCCGTCTACGGAGATTACAGCGGTGACATGTGGACCGACGCACAGTTCTACTGGACGCTCATCCTTGTCATGCTGGCCTCGTTCTTGGGTGTCACGGCGGGATACGCACTCAACGATTACTTCGACTACCAGGTGGACCTGGCCAACCCCGTGAGGATGGACAAGGCCGCGAACCACGGCCTGGCCAGGAAGGACCTTCTCGTTTTCGCCGCGATGCTGGGCGTCCCCTCGTTGCTGATATGGCTCTACCTCAGTCCGCTGGCGTTCCTGGTCGCGATCGCCCAGTTGGTCTGCATCCTCGCCTACTCGGCCTGGGCCAAACCCAACACGCCGTACTCCAACCTGTTCGTTGTGCTGCCAACGGCCCTGATGCCGATCACGGTGTTCTTCGTCTACACCGACACCCTTGCGATCGAGGCCCTTCTGCTGGCCCTTGTGAACCTTGCCTTCGAGCCGGGCTTCACCTGGGCGGGTGTGTGCAGGGATGTCGAATCGGACGAGAATCTCAACATCCCGAGCCTTCCGATCGTCAAGGGGATACCGGCGGTGGCCAAGATGGTGCTCGCCGCTTGGATCGCCGTAGCGGCATTCACGGTCATGACCTGGTACTACACCGATCTGGGCCTGGTGTTCCTGGTAGGGGGAATGTTCGCCGCGATCTTCCTGATAGCCAGTGCGGTCGCGTTCGTCAAGACCCCGACGGCCGAGATGGGCGGTGCCACCTTCATGAAGTCCATCCTCTGGTTCTGGGTGTTCAGCATCTCGCTGATCGTGGACGCGGCGGTCAACATACAGATATGAGCGGGAATGAGCGAGAGCGAGGTGCCCGGCAGACGTTCGGGGCTCAACAACCCTGGTTAACGTCCTTGTATACCTTGTCCTCGTAGTCCCTGCTGGTCAGGCTCTCCCAGACGGTGATGGGGTGGATGGTCCGCTTCCACTCGAACCTGGTCGCGAGCTTACGGTCCGCTGAGACCGTTGACACATTCATGTTCGTCACACCCTCGATGGGGGAGAGCCACTCGTTGATGTACTCCTCCAGGACCGCCATGCTCGGGCTCAGCAGAGAGAGCAGGATATCCTGCTTATTGTCCTGGAGGGTTATCGCAGTATAGGTGGGATAGGTCTTGCCCGATGGTCGAAGCTCCGCGATCTTGTTGTAAACGGACTCGTACTCGCTCGGTTTGCACTTGATCGAAACGGTATAACGATTGAGCTTCTCCAGGTCCGGTGGGATGGCGAAGAAGATGGGCTTCATCATGCTCACCACGTTGATGTTCTGTACAGATTCTATCTTGGAGAAGTGCTCGAAAATGACCTCGGACAAGCTGTCGGCGTCCTTGGCATCGACGATGAACGTGGTCACACCGTCGCTTATCGACCTGGTGACGAATAGCGGGGTTATGTTGTCGGTCTTCATATCCTCGTAATTGGTAAGGATGTATTCCCACACGTCATCGCTGCCCTTCTCGACATGAATCCTAGCTTGATACATCTCTTTGTAACCCTCAAGGGTCTTCTCAAACCCGCTATCCATTTTGGCTCCCTTCCTAGTTAGTTATTTGTTATTGGTACGATGAGGTAATGGACCAGATGGGGACCATTTCTATTCTGGTCGCTGGTTGGGTCCTACCAGTCGGCTAAATTGACCTAAGGGCATGACACTATTTAATTATTCCCGCGTTTGGTCAACGAACGTTCAAATCATTGCCGATATCGTGTGATTTTGGTCAATTGCCGAAAGGTATTTCAGATGGTGTGATGTTAACAGGATAACTCCGGAGGTGGATGGATGAAGCACAAGGATTATGAGGTCCCTGAGGACGTACTTTACCACGCTGAACACATGTGGGCCCGCAAGGAGGGCGACGTCGTTGTCGTGGGGGTCACCGATTTCGCGCAGAAGCTTGCTGGCGACATCGTGTACGTCGACATGCCCATGGAAGGGGATGATGTCACCAAGGACAAGCCCTTCGGGACCCTGGAGACCGGCAAGTGGGTCGGCAAGATCTACGCACCCGTCTCGGGGGAGGTCGAGGAGTACAACGAGGAGGTCGAGGACGACGCCCTCGTCATCAACGAGGACCCGTACGGCAAGGGATGGGTCATCAAGATCACCCCCGAGAACATGGATGATTTTGACGACCTGATCAAGGCCGAGGATTACATCGCCATCATCGATGCGAAGCTCGAAGAGATCGAGTAGGGTCATCGAGCTGTCGGGTCCCCACGGGCCGGACGCTGTTCCGGTCGATATCCATCCCTCCGAATGGACATGGTCGACAGGACGTTCCCTGTACCTCTTGAAGACCCATTTGTAGGTCCATGTTGATACAAAGTCCCCATCTCACTTCGACCAATAATAATACCGATAACAGCTGTTAAGGTCCATGCGCTCGGCCGTTCTTTTGGCGGGGGGAAGGAGTTCGCGGATGAGAGCCGAGAAGGCGCTCATCCTCTTCAGGGGGAGGCCCCTCGTCCTTTGGTCGATGTCGGTCCTTGACGAGGTCGCCCAGGAGCTGATACTATCGGTCTCCCCGGACCCCTCCGAAGAACTCCTTGCGGCCCTTGGCCCATCGGCCATCGTCGTCAAGGACGAAAGACTTGGCAAGGGCCCCATCCATGGTCTCCTCTCGTCCTTTCGCGTCGCGAACGGGGAGTACGTCGCCGTGGCCCCGTGCGATTCCCCCTTCATCGAGGCCGGCCTCTTCGAGCTCCTGTTCTCGAGGGCAGAGGGCAGGGGGGGAGCCGTCCCGTTGGTAAATGGCTACTACGAGCCCTTGATCGCGGTATATCACAGAGCTCGTTTCCTCGAGGCTCTCGAGAGGACCATCGTTGGTGGGATGGCCAAGCCCGTCGACGCCTATCCCCTGGTGGACCTTGCCTTCGTCGATCAGCAGGAATTCCTCGACGCCGGTCTGTCCCTCGACTCGTTCGTGAACTTCAACGCGATCGAGGACCTGTTGCGCTACGATGTGGACACCACGGTCGATGGGTGATCCCCCGGACCTACCGATCGTCAACAGATGCCCTGTTGGACCGACGACACGGGCGCCCTGGCCCTTCCGGACGGAGGATCTCCTAGTCGCCCACGACCTCGAAGTTCTCGTGCTCCGAAAAGCACGTGAACGGCGGTTCCTCCTCCATCGACCGGCCGGCCTCGTAGTCGAACTGGTCCTGGATCCTCCTGTTGATGCCCGCGTACATCTCCACCAGGGGGATGTCGCTGGGACAGGCGCTCTGGCACTGTCCGCACATCACACAGGCGGTCATCACGTGTGCCATCCGGGTCAGGTGGAACTGCACCGTCTCCACCGGCATCCTCAGGGTACCCCGGCGCTTTGCCTTGTCGGCCAGCGAGCCGGCCGTGGGGTTGAAGGCGTCGGTGTACAGGAGGCACTCCTTGCAGTAGCAGACCGGGCAGACGTTCTGGCAGTTCATGCACTTGATGCAGGGCGACAGCTCGGCGAGGAAGGTGTCCAGGTCAGCGTACTTCTCCCTTGACCTGGCCTCCTGGTCGCCGTAGGCCTCCTCGCCCTTCACGATGGCCTCCTCGACGGCCTTCTTCCGGGCGTCGGTGAGCTCGGTGGCCTTCGCACCGATCCCCTCGGCGAAGGCCTGGCCCTCGTCGGAGTTGGTGACCAGCATCAGGCCGTCCTTGACGCCGAAGGTGCCGATGGCCACATCGACGGGGTCCCGTGCCACGTGGAACCTGCAAATCTTGCAAGCGTTACGGACGGGTACTGCCTGGCCGTCGGCGACCATCGAGTACTCCTTGAGCTCAACGGTGCCCTCGCAGTCGGGCGATAGCAGGACCACGTGTTCCAGGTCGATCTGGTTTATCTTGGCGAGCTCCGCCACCGCCCTGCACTCGCAGGGTTTGAGCAGGGCCGCGATCCTGATGGGGCTCCCACCGGGTTCGGTGAGGCGCACCAGGTCCTGGGGGCCGAACTGGGCCATCGCCTTGGCGAACGGGGCGGAGGCGTCCAGGCTCCCGGGGTCGGTGGTGAACATGTTCACGATGCCAGTGCGGGCAGGGCCCTCGGCGGGCACCAGCACAGCATCGACCACGCCCTTCTCCAGGGCCTCGCGCAGTAACCTGCGGACGGCCTCGTCCCGGTCCTCTCCCTTGGCAAGGTCCCACTTGAATGCTATGGCCATTCTTCACCACCTCCTATAGCAGCCTCTCCTTGGCCAGTGGGTTGGGACCCAGCTGGCGCAGCGTCTCGTCGAAGGTACTGACGGTCTTGGCGAACTTGCCCGACTCGCTGGCGGATATCCACTCGAGGTGGAGACGGCGGGGATCCAGGCCCACTCCCTCCATGACCTCCTTCACCACGGCGACGCGCCGTCGGGCCTTGTAGTTCCCGTTGAGGTAGTGGCAGTCTCCCAGGTGGCAACCACCTATGAGCACCCCGTCGGCACCCTCCAGGAAGGCCTTGAGTATGTACGCCACGTCCACCGAGCCCGAGCACATGACCCGGATGGGTATGAACTCGGGGGTGTACTGGAGCCTGCTCACGCCGGCCAGGTCCGCCCCGGTGTACGAGCACCAGTTGCATAGGAAGCCCACGATACGGGGGTTCCAGTCCTTTGGTGCGTCCCCGCCGGTGGCGCCGTCGGTAGTCTTCTTCTTCTCCTTTCCCTTGCTGCTATCCGCCATGTCAGCCCTCCGTTGAGAGTATGGAAATCCGGTGAACGTTCATCATCATCATCATCATCACCTGTGCCCCCCTGATGCTAACTCTACTTGACGCACCAGCTGGTCGTCGGAGAACCCCGACAACCTTATGGCCGTGCTCGGGCAGGTCGCGTGACAGTTGCCGCAACCCCAGCATCGCCGGGGATCCACGATGGCGACCCGGTACTTCCTGCCGGTCTGGAGGTCGGTCCGTTCCTCCAGCGTCACCGCGCCGTACTCGCAGGACTCCACGCACTGACCGCATCCGACGCATCGTTCGTCGTCGACCTCTGCGATGTTGTCCGCCAGCTCGATCTGGGTCCTCCGCAGGACGGCATCGATGCTCAAGGCCGCTTCACGGCCATCACGCACCGAGTACCTGATGCCACGTGGACCCGCGGCGCAGCCCACGACGTAGACACCACGCCTGTCCCACAGGCTGTAGGTGGTGTTGTCCTCGCCGATGTAACCGTCATCGTCCAGGGGAACGCCCAGCATCTGGGCCAGCTCGGCCGTTCCCGGGGTGGGCAGCTGTCCCACCGAGAGTACCACCAGGTCCGCCTCCATCGTCACGGGCTCCCCGATATCGATGTCCTCGTACGATAGCATGAGGTTCCCGTTGTCGGGCTCGATCTCGACCACCCTTCCGCGCATGAACAGTACGCCCGACTCCTGGGCCTCCAAGTAGTGGCGCTCGAAGCCCCTGTAGGGACCCCGCATGTCCATGTAGTGGATCGCAACGGTGGCGTCGGGGAGCATGTCCTTGAGGTCCTTGGCCTGACCCACTGCGTACGTGCAGCACACCAGGGAACATTCGATGGTGCCATGGTGCTCGTCCCGGGAGCCCACGCACTGTAGGAAGTGGATGTTCTTGGGCACCTTACCGTCGGAGGGGCGCCTCAGGGGTTCCCATGCGCGGTCCTCCTTCCGCTGCCAGTCGATGAGCTTCTCCAGCTCGAGGAACGAGATGACGTCGGGATGCCACGGGGACAGCTCCCCCATCTCCCCGGCGTCGAACATCACGTTACCCGTGGCCACGACGATGGCGCCGACCTCGAGCAACCGCGACGTCTCGGGCGAGTGGACCTCGATCTGGTAGCCACCGATGCCCCCCTTGACGGACCTGACCTCGCTCTCGAGGAGCAGCTCGATCAGGGGGTGGGAAGTGACCAGGTCTATCCTGGGGGTGAACTGGCAGTCCCGGCAGGACTGGGGACAGCAACCGTCGGGCTTGCAGTCCTGGGTGGGGTAGGTCCGGGACAGCTGGTGGGCCCGCCCACCCAGCTCACCGGTGCGTTCCACGAGGTAGACCTGTCGACCGAAGTCCGCCAGGTCCCAGGCGGCCTGCATGCCTGCGACGCCACCACCGATGACCAGCACCGCTTGCATCGCCTTCACGCGCTCCACCGCGCGGTCGATGCCGGTGTCCACCCTCGCCAGGGCGGACTCGATCATTATCTTGGCCCGTCGGCGGGCCGCGTCCTTCTCATCGGTGACGTAGATGCACTGCTGGACGAGTGGCACCAGCTCCACCCGGTCCGGTGGGATGCCTACGAGGGAGGCCTCCTGGCGCCATACCGAGCCGTGGGTCCGGTCGCTGGGACCTCCCACGATGATGGCCTGGGCCTCCGTCTCCTTGACCAGGTCCGCGATGTAGTCGCTGCGATCGGGCCCGCAGAGGCGGGGGTCCGATCTGGCAAAGACCCAGTTCTCAGGGTCGTTCATCTCCTCCGCGAGGGACTCGGGGTCCAGCAGACCCTCCATCTCCTCGTCGCAGGGGAGGATGAGCAGTAGCTTCTTGAGTCTGTCGACCTTCCTCAGACCGGGCATGTCAGGCACCTCCTCTCGCGGGAAGCAATGCGTCCTCTATCATGTTGATGATCTGGTCCTTCTCGAACTTGGGCGAGACCGGGGCGCCAGACGGGCAGACCGCCGCGCACGTCCCGCAGCCCTTGCAGAGCACGGTGTTGACGCTGGCCACCCCCTGGGTCTCGTCCACGGTGATCGCGGCGTAGGCGCAGTTCTCCTCGCAGGTCCCGCAGCCAGTGCACCTGGACGTATCCACATAGGATGGCAGGCCTTCGGGCACGACCGTCGGGTTGGAGAGGATGGTCGCGGCCCGGGACGCTGCCCCGATGGCCTGGGCGATGGCCTCGTTCAGGAACTTGGGGCTATGGCAGCTACCAGCGAGGAACACACCGTCGGTGGCGAAGTCCAGGGGCCGGATCTTCATGTGGGCCTCCAGGAAGAAGCCGTGCTCGGTCAGGGGCACCTTGAGGATGCTGCCCAGGTCGGGGCTGTCCTCGTATGGCAGGGTGGCCGCCGCCAGAACGACGGTGGCCATCTTCCTCCGGACCCTCTTCTGGGCAAGGAGGTCCACCCACTCGATCGTGAGGTCCTTTCCGTCCTTCGATAGGACCGGGGGGACCTCATGGTCGAAGCGGACGAACTGGATGCCCAGTTCGCGGGCCCTTCGGTAGGCCAGCTCCCGGTGCCCGTACGTACGGAGGTCGCGGTAGAACATGATGACATCCGTGTCCGGCGAATGCTCCTTGATGTGGATGGCGTTCTTCAGCGCCGTCGAGCAACAGACGCGGGAGCAGTACTCCCGCTCGGGGATGCGCGAGCCCACGCAGTGGACGAAGGCCACGGGACCGCCCATCGGGAAGTCACCGCGGTCGAGGGCCTCTCCGGCCTGGATCGCCGTCATGACGCGGTCGTCCTCTCCGAACATGTACTCGCCCTTGGGCTCCAGCTCGAAGGCGCCGGTGGCCACGATGATGGCGCCCACGTGGAAGGTCTGGTCCCCCTTGGGGGTGCGGATGGTGGCGTCGAAGTTGCCGATGACTCCGCCGAGCTCGACCAATTCCGACGAGAGCAGCACCTCGATGTTCTCGCTGGCCGCCACTCTGGAGACCATCTGTTCCAGCGCCTCCTTCGGGTCCTCGTCCTCCATGAGGTGTGGTAACCTGTGCAGGTTGCCTCCCAGCTTGTCCTGGCGCTCCACCAGGTAGGCCCTGAGGCCCTGCTCCGCCAGCGCGAGGGCGGCGGCGATGCCCGCTGGACCTCCACCCAGCACCAGGCCCGTCGGCTCTACGGCCGAGGGTTCCTTGTGGACCGGGGTCGAGTGGCGCACCTTGTCCACCGACATGGCCACCAACCGCTTCGCCTTCCGCGTGGCGGCGGCATGGTCACCTTGATGTACCCAAGAGACGTGCTCCCGGAGGCTGGCCAGGTCGAATAGGTGGGGGTTCAGGGCAGCCTCTGAGATGGTGTCCTGGAACAGGGGCTCGTGGGTGCGGGGGGTGCACGATGCGACCACCACCCGGTTGAGGCCCAGCTCGGCCACCTTCTCCTTTATCTTGTCCTGGGTGTCCTGGGAACAGGTGTAGAGGTTGTGCTCGGCGTAGACGACGTTGGGCAGCTTCTTGGCGTACTCCACCACGTCGGGCACGTCCACGACGCTTCCGATGTTGATGCCGCAGTGGCACACGAAGACACCGATCTTGGGCTCCTCGACGGTAACGTCCCTCTCCTCGGGGAGCTCGATGGGGGTGACCTCGGTGCCCCTGGACGGGGCTATGATGGCCTCTGCACGCGCGGCGGCCGCGGATGCCTGGGCCACGGTATCGGGGATGTCCTTGGGTCCCTCCAGGGCCCCACAGACGTAGACGCCCTCGCGGGTGGTGTCAACGGGGCTGAAGATGCCCGTCTTGGCGAATCCCATCTCATCCAGCTCGATGCCGAAGGTCTCGGCCAGCTCGGTGCTGTTCTCGGGAGGTTCGAGGCCAGTGGACAGGACCACCATGTCGAAGGTCTCCGTCCTCGTGTTCCCGGCCTCGTCCTCGTAGACGACGATGAGGTCCCGGGTGGCAGGGTCCTCCCGGACCTCGCCTATCCGGCACCGGGTGTACTTGACCTTGTACTCGTCCTTGGCCCTGTTGTAGTACTCCTCGAAGGCCTTGCCGTACGTCCTCATGTCCATGAAGAAGATGTGGCAGTCCACGTCCTCCCGACCAAGGTGCTCCTTGGCGATGATGGCCTCCTTGGTGGCGTAGGTGCAGCACACCGAGGAGCAGTAGGGCCTGCCGTGATGGGGGTCCCTGGAGCCCACACACTGGAGCCAAGCGATCTTCTTGGGGTGGGTGCCGTCCGAGGCCCGGAGCACCTCGCCCCCGTAGGGTCCTGATGCCGACAGCACCCGTTCGAACTGGGGTGCGGTGATCACGTTGGGGAAGCGGCCCCATCCGTACTCTGGACGGCAGTCCCCTGGCACCTCGGAGAAGCCGGCTGCCAGGATGACAGCGCCCACGTCCACCTCCTGGGTGACGGGTTCTTGCATGTAGTCCACGGCATGTGCTGGACAGACCTCCTCGCAGAGGCCGCATCCTATGCACGACTCCCTGTCGATGGAGTACAGGAGGGGCACGGTCTGGGGGAACAGGACGCTCACCGCGGTCCGTTCACCCATCGCCACGTCGTAATTCGAGATGGCCTCCACGGGGCAGTACTGTCCGCAGAAGCCGCAACCGGTACACTTGTCCGCGTCGATGAAGCGGGGGCGCTCCACGATCCTCGAGGTGAACTCGCCCGCCTCGCCCTCCAATGCGGTGACCCGGGCGTTAGTGTGGAGCACGATGTTGGGGTGTCGTCCCACCGCCACCAGCTTCGGGGCCAGGGTGCACATCGCGCAGTCGTTGGTGGGGAAGGTCTTGTCCAGCATGGACATCCATCCGCCTATGCCGGCCTGGTCCTCGACCACGTGCACCAGTATGTCGGTGTCCGCCATGTCCAGGGCGGTCTGCATGCCGGCGATGCCCGAGCCTATCACCAGGGCGGAGCCCACGGGGCCGACCCTCTTCTGGGTCTCGGTGGCCTCGGGAGCCTCGGAGGCCTCGGAAGCTTCCTGGACCTCGGGTTCGACGTTGTCCTCCAAGGGGGTCTCCTCCGCGGTCATTCTGCCTCCACCCCCGTGGCCCTGTAAAGGGGTGAATGGCCCCTGTGGCCTGCTATCGCCACCCTGCCCGTGATCCGTAGACGCTGGACGTGGCGGAAGATCTCCACCGTATCAGCGTCGATGACCTCTGCCATGTCCTCCACGCTGGCTGGGCCCTCGAGGGTGCGCTCGATTATCTGGGCCCGGATGAACTGGTCCCGGAGGACCTTGTCCATCACAAGGTCCCATTTCTCCCTGTCGGACTCCTGTCCGTAGGCGTCACCATTCTCCTGGATGTTCCGCTGGCGGCCGATGAGCCAACGCAGGCGGAAGTCGCTCACCTCGCGGAGGGCTGCCCTGAGGCGGAACCTCGCTATATCATCCTCCGGGACAGGTGATGGGCCCAGGGACCTGATGTGGTCGGTGAACCCCCTCACCACCTCTGCGAAGCGTGCTCCCTCCGAGGCCGATACCCATTCGTACTGGAACCGCTCGTCCATACCCGTGTGGCGGAGCACCTTGAGCAGTGCCTCGAACTTCTCCTGGGCCTCAAGGTTGCCGCTCTGGTAGTGGCAGTCCCCTGGATGACAGCCCAGGGCGAGGACGCCGTCCGCGCCCTCCAGCAGGGTGTATATGACCAGCTGGGGGTCCACCCGGCCGGAGCACATGACCCGAACTACGCGGATGTTCGGGGGGTACTGGATGCGGCTGATGCCGGCCAGGTCGGCCCCGGCGTACGAGCACCAGTTGCACAGGATCCCGACTATGGAGGGCTCGAAGGTCTCGGTCTCGGTCTCGGCCTTGGCCTCGACCTCGACCTCCTCCTTCTCCTCCTCGGGGACCTCATCCATGGTCTCCGGCTCCTCTATCCTCTCCTCTGCGGTCATTCCGATCCACCTCCCACGAGGGCGTGGAGCTGAGCACGCAGCTGACCGTCACGGAAGTGACGTACCGAGATGGATTGGGTGGGACAGGAGGCGGCGCAAAGGCCGCAACCCTCGCAGAGGGCGGGGTTGGACTGGGCCTTGTTGTTCGCGTCCTTGTCGATGGCGTGATATGGACAGAGGGTGACGCACAGGTTGCATCCGATGCAGGTGTCGGGGTTGATCTCCGATACCTTGGTCTCGGTGGCGACCCATCCCCTGCCCAGGGGGCCCAGGGCCTTCATGGCGGCTGCGGCCGCCCCCAAGGATGCCTCGGAGGCCGCCATTGGCGCCTGACAGGTTCCGGCCAGGTAGATGCCCTCGGTGTTGGTCTCGACTGGCCCCAGCTTCGGGTGCCTTTCCAGGAAGAAGCCCTCCTGGTCGCCGGGTACCCTTACCTGGCCCCGCAGCTCCTGCAGTCCCTCCGGTGGGCGGAGACCGACCACCAGGACGACCTGGTCCACGGACTTCTCTATGGTCTTTCCGACGATGGTCTCACGGAACCGGACCTTCTTGCCGTCCTCCAGGACCTCGGGCTCATGCTCGGGTTCGTACTTGACATAGACAACGCCAGCCTGCCTCGCGGCCCTGTAGGCGGCCTCGCCCAAAGCGGAGTACGCCCGGATGTCCCTGTAGAGGACCGTCACTTCGTTGCCCGCCTCGGCCAGCTCCCTCGCCTGCTGGAGGGTGGCCTGGCAACAGTATCTGGAGCAACCCCGCTCCTCGTTCCTGGAACCGACGCATTGGATGAAGGCGTACGACCTGCCCTTGGGTGGGTCGACCAGGTCCTCCTCCAGCTCCAGGTTGGTGACCACGTTCGCGCCTCCCCGGCCGAACTCGCCCTCCACGGGCTCGTATGGCTGGGAACCGATGGCGAGGATGATGATGCCCGTGGTGTCCTCCGTCTCGGAGCCGTCGGGGAGCCTCAGGGTGTACTTGAAGTTGCCCACGTAGCCATCGATGTTCAGGATCTCGGTGCCGAGGAGAACCTTGACGCCTGCCTTCTCGACCATTCCAGCGATCATATCCATCTGGGTGGCGCCATTCATTCCCGACGGGAACGTGGTCGAGAGCTTGCGGACGGTCCCGCCCAGCTGCTCGGCCCGCTCGATGAGAACGACGTCCACGTGGGGCGCCAGGTTCATCGCAGCGACCATTCCCGCTATGCCTCCTCCCACCACGAGGGCCTTGGCCGGGACCTCCTCGGTCCCGCCCCCGAGGGGCTCCAGCAGAAGGGCCCTGGCGACGGATGCCCGCACCAGGTCCTTGGACTTCTCGGTGGCGGCCTCGTGCTCCTCGGCATGGGCCCAGGAGCACTGGTTGCGGATGTTGGCCATGTCGATGAGGGCGGGGTCCAGTCCAGCGTCACGCAGGGTCTCCTGGAAGAGGGGCTCGTGGGTCGATGGCGAGCATGCCGCGATGACCACCCTGTTGATGCCCTCCCTCTTGATGGTCTCCGCGATGGCGACCTGGGAGTCCTGGGAGCAGGTGTAGATGTTCTCCTCCGCGTGGGTGACGCCGGGCAGGTTGCGGGCCGTCTCCGCTACGGAGGGGCAATCCACGACACCCGCGATGTTCGAGCCGCAGTGGCAAACGAACACGCCGACCTTGGGCTCCTCGTTGGGGTCGGTCACGGGCACCTCGTCGGGCTCGATGACCACCCTGCTTGCCACCATCATGGTTGCCGCGGCCGCGGCGGCGGCCGAGCCCATGGTGACGCTGTCGGGAACGTCCTTGGGACCCTGTATGCAACCCGCCAGGAACACGCCTGGGTTCACGGTGCGAAGGCCCGAGGGGTCCTCGGGAGCGGTGGCGATGAAACCACGCTCGTCAAGGCCCAGGCCCAGTATCTCTGAGAGTTCTGCGGCGCCGTCGGGGGCCTCGAGGGCCACGCCCAGCACCACCATGTCCGCGGGAGTGCGGTGGGGAACGCCGTCCTCGTCCTCGCTGATGACGACCAGGCCCCCCTCACCGTCCTCCAGGACCTCCGCGGCCCTGCCGCGGATGAAGGCGATGCCGCCGTCCTTTGCTCTATCCAGGTAGGAATCGTAGTTCTTGCCGTAGGCCCGCAGGTCCATGTGGATCATGGTGGCCTCGATCTCGTTGTGGTGCTCCTTGGCCACCATGGCCTCCTTGACCAGGTACATGCAGCACACCCGGGAGCAGTGGGCCGCGCCACGCCTCTCGTCCCGCGAGAGGGCGCAGTGGATGAAGGCGACCCGCTTGGGGACCGTACCGTCCGATGGTCGGTGCACCTTGCCCCCGGTGGGGCCCGAGGCGTTCAGCAGGCGCTCCATCTCCATCCCGGTTATCACGTTCTTGAAACGGCCGTGACCGTACTCGGGCCTGAGGCTGGTGTCTATCTGCTTGTAGCCAGTGGCCACAACGACCGCGCCAACGTCCAGCTTGTGGTCCACGGGCTGCAGATCGTAGTTGACGGCGTTGGCCTGGCACGCCTTCTCGCACAGCCCGCACTTGTCCTTGGTTATCTTGAGGCAGACCGTCGGGTCGATGACGTACTTGAGGGGGACCGCCTGGGGGAACGGTATGTAGACGGCCTTCCGCTTGGACAGGCCCTCGTCGAACTCCGAGGGCACCTTCACGGGGCACTTGATGGTGCAGTCTCCGCATGCAACGCATGCGTTCATGTCGATGTATCTCGGTCGCTCCCTTACCAGGGCCGTGAAGGCCCCCGGGTCCCCTTCGAGGGAGACCAGGTCGCTGTTTGTGAGCAGCTTGATTCGCGGGTGACGTCCGGCTTCTACAAGTCGCGGGGACAGGATGCAGGAGGAGCAGTCGTTGGTCGGGAATGTCTTGTCCAACCGTATCATGTTCCCCCCGATCGAGGGGGAACGCTCCACCAAGTAGACTTGGATCCCTGCATCAGCGAGGTCCAGTGCGGCCTGGATACCGGCTACGCCACCACCCAGAACTAGGACCCCGCTGGTCATGACTCACTCCCCACCTCCTCGAGTTTGGCCAGCAGGTCCTTAGCCTTCACGCGGTTGAGCTTGAAGCCCAGGTCCTCGTACGGGTCGAGGCCCATGGCAAGGCCCAGGAGCTGGGTGTAGGGAAGGACCGGGACCTTGAACTTCTTGTCCGCGATGCGCTCGGCCGCCTTCTGGTTGCCATCGTACATCACGCCACAGAAGGCACAGTGCATCTCCATGCAGTCGGCCTCCACGTCGAGGATGGATTGCATCTTCTTGGCGATCAGCAGCTGCGAGTCCCTCTCCCGGTAGCCCAGTATCGCGCCGCCGCAGCAAAGGAGGCGCTCGGTGTAGTCGACGGACTCTGCGCCGGTGAGATCCACCAGCTCGTCGACGGTGTGGGGCATCTCGGGATTGTCCGGGCCCCCGACTATCTCCGAGGGTTTCAGGTAATGGCAGCCGTAGTGAACGGCGACCTTCACTCCGTCCAGGGGGCGGACGACGTGCTTCTTGAGCTCCTCCATACCGTAGTCCTCGTGGAAGAACCGCATGATGTGGCGCACCTTGGACTTGCCAGTGAACTCGAGGCCCATCTTGGCAAGGCGCTCGTTCACATCCTTCCGCAGCTCCTCGTCCTCGATGAGCATCGACCGGGTGCGCATGAGGGAGCCGGAGCAGGCGGAGCAGATGGCGAGGATGTCGAGGCCCTCGCGCTCGGCGACGGCCAGGTTGCGGGCGCCCATGGTGATGGCCGTGAGGTGGTCGGCCGACTCCAATGGGTAACCGCAGCATGCGAACTCGTCCTGGTCCACGACCTCCACATCGAGCTTCGAGAGGACCACTCGAGTGGCACGGTCGTAGTTCAGCGTCCGGACGGGTGCGTTGCAGCCCAGGAAGAGGGCGAACTTGAACTTGGACATCAGGCGTCACCCCCGTCGGCGTCCTTGGTGGGCCGGGGCTTGGCCTTCTTCAGGGTCTCGGTGAGGCCAGTGCTCTCCAGGATGCCGCGATGGACGTCCTCTGGCACGTTCCGGGGTGGAAGGCCCGCCTTCACCCTCTTCTCGTTCTCGAACTCGCCGATCTCCATGATGATGCCGTGCTTGGCCACGGTGTCGGCGATGATGGCCACGGTGGGATGGGGATATCCCTCCTCGGTGGCCACGTTCCGGAATGCCATCATCAGCTCGGTGATGCGCACGTCCTGGGGGCACCTCTCCTGGCAGATGTAGCAACCGGTGCAGAACCATATGAAGTCGGACTGCAGGACCTCGTCCTTCAGGCCCAGCAAGGCCATGCGGATGATCCGACGGGGATTGAACTCATCGTCGATGGCCCTCACCGGGCAGCTGGCAGAGCATGTGCCACAAGCATAGCAGTCCAGAAGATGCTCGCCACCGGGGGTGGCGGACACTCTCTGGACGAAGGTCGGGTCGATGTCGTCGTCGGTGACGAGCGGATATTCCTCAATTGCGTCCTCAGGCAAACGATCACCTCGTGATGTCCCTTCGAAGGGGCCAGTACCTCTCCTCGCCCCTCCCCATCGTCATGGGATATCGAGAATGGCGTATCGGATAGATAAACGTACCAAGCGAGGGCTCGACAGAAGGGCCCTCATTCCCTACCTTACAGAACTCTTTGGGGGAGGTCATTGGCCTACCTTTTCCCGCACCTCAATCCATATATATATTACTTTTCCCAAGGACTGGACATTCGATTGTGATATAGGGGGGTTTCCTAGACGTTCGTGACGAATATTACGGGTCTTAGCGCACAATATCGGGTCCGTGGCCCAGCATCACCTATCGAGTGTCCCTCAGACCAATGTCGAGGGCCTCAGAAGCTCTTGGAGCAGCAGGTGTGGTGGAACTCTATCCCCATGCCCAGCTCCCGGGCCCGTTCGAGGGCCTCCTCGGCGGGCATCGCGATGCGGTTCACGCCCGCCTCGACGGCGAGGGAATCCAGCACTTTCCTGTACTTGCCCGGGGGTCTTGCGCAGCTCAGGGCCTGGGGGACGTCGGGCATCCTGAACCGGGCAAGGGCCATGAACCTGGCGACGATCTCCGGGTCCGGGGGGTCGACGTGGCCCATCGGGGAGTTGCGGATGGGCCGAAGGACCACGATGACCAGGGCGTAGGGTTTGTGGCGGGCCACCATGTCCAGCGCCACTACCTCGCCCCGGATCTGCCCGTAGTGGAGACCCACGACGATGTGGGGAATGATAGGTTTGCCCGTGGCCTCCAGGACGGCCAGCGAGGACTCCATCTCCTCCAGGGTGGAGTCCAGGTGGTAGACCTCCAGCATGGTCTCCTCCGAGCCGATCACATCGATCAGGAACTCGTCCACGCCGGCCTCGTCCAGCCTCCGGGCCGTGTCCTGGTCGATCAACCCGGTATGGATGGTGATCTTGAGCTCGGTGCTGGCCTTCACCTCAGCGATCGTGTCGATGAAAGGGTCCCAGGGGAGGCTGCCGTCGGGGAGGCTCCCTCCGCTTATCAGGACGCCGATGTTGCCGCCCTCGGCCAGCTTCTGGCAGACCGTGAGCAGCTCCTCTGGGGACGTTGCGGGGATCATCGAATCCAGTATCTTGCGCTGGCAATGGTCGCAGTTGAGGGCGCAAGCGGAACCCGTGATGGAGATGGTTGGGTACCTGCCGTGGTCCTCCATGTAGTGCATGGTCCCGGGTATGAAGCACTGGAGGTCGGTACCGACATTGTCCCGGGATATCCCCCTCGCCTCCTCCATCAGTCCATCGAGGTCCCTTGAAAGGATGTCCGACCACTCGTCGTCCTGCGCCATCTTCTATCTCCCCTTCTCCTTGTAGTATTCCTTGTAGCCTATCCAGCTCCGCCGGGCGAGCCTCTCCCAGGCCTCGGGATCACCCTCGACCCCGGCCCATGCCTCCTCGAGCTCGTGACGCCTGGCCACCGCCCTTCCCAGGTGGATCTGGAACAGGGACCTGAAGGCCGTCTCGTAGCCATCGAGATCGTCGATCTCCCCGGTCGTCCTGGCGGCTGCGGCCTCTCCCGCGAGGCGGCCAGCCTCGACGGCCTGGTGGATGCCACCGCCGGTGATGGGGTGGGTGTGACCGGCCGCGTCCCCCGCAAGAAGGATGTTGCCGTGGACGCCCTGGAGGGGGCCGTTCACGGGGATGAGCCCACCGGTGGTCCTCCTCACCTCGCCGATGCGGTCGCCCAGGGTCCCGACGAGGTGCTGGAGGGCGGCCTTCGGGTCCCCGCCCAGCGCCCTGTCCACCCCGACACCCACGTTGGCCAGGTCGCCCTTTGGGAAGAGCCATCCGTAGCCACCCTTGTAGACCGGGTGCAGGTAGACCTCCGTCTCCACCAGGGGATCGTGAAGGTCGACCGTCACCTGATGGGCCACGATCTTCCTGGTGTTGGTACTGCCGACCCCTTGACCCACCAGCGATCGGGGACCATCGGCCCCCACGAGGACGGCCGCGGTGGTGTGGGAAGGGACCTCCTGGCCTCCCATCGCCTCCAGTTCGACCCTTATTGAGCCACCGGATGTTCGACCGATGGCTGTGGCCTGGGTGCTGGTCATCAGTTTGGCGCCCGCTTCGACCGCCCGCTCGGCCAACAGGGCATCCGCCACTTCCCTGTTGAGGATGCAACCGGGATTCCTGCGGGACGTGGCCTCCCCGCCGGGCAGGTGGGTCATCGTCCCGACCACGTCCTGGGCGATGGCAGCCTTTGGGAGCCTCAGGTCCAACGCGACCCTGCGGGGGAGGAACTCGGCGCATTGCACGGGCACGCCCACCACCGGCCTCCTCTCCACGACCAGGACTCGGGCACCGCCCTCTGCGGCGCCCCTTGCGGCGGTGGAGCCAGCGGGTCCAGCGCCCACCACGAGCACATCCCAGTCGGTCGCCTCGTTCACGCATCCCCCTCCTTCTCCACCTCTTCCTCGAAGAGGACACGACGTCCGTCCTTCCCGCGCTTTATGGACTCGTCCTTGGTCGGATTGGTTCCCGCCTCGGTCCGTGCGCCGCCCGCGAACAGCTTCTCCAGGATGTCCACGTTGAGGCTCGTCTGCCCTTTGAACTCGCCCCGCATCGCCTCGGCCTCCTGGTCAAGCTCGTAGCACGACGTGTGCTCCACATCTATGAGCAGACCGCTGATGCCGGCGTCCTCCATTTCCATCCAGTGCTTTGCGAAGAAGGGCTCGCAGCAGCATCCCATGTAGGAGCTGACCCCCGACTTCCTCATGTCCTCGAGGACGGCGATCAGATGCTCGAAGTTGACGATGGTGATCGGTTCCATGTTGTTCCTGCGCGCCAGTTCGTAGGCCACGCCCACGGTGCAGCCACCGCACTCTATGCAGTCCTCGTCGTACCGAAGGTCGCAATCCACCCACTTGGCGCAGTACGGGAGGAGGACCACGCTGGTCTCCCCCATGTGCTCCAGGGCGTTGTTGATCTCGTGGATCGATGAGGCCTCCTCGGGGGACAGACCGATCGCCTCCAGGTCCCTCTTGCGGACCGCCGCGCCCACGGCCTTGATGAAGTCGTCGGTGGTGACGCCGGGTGTGTCGGGCCGATGCTCCTCGAAGAAGGTCCTGATCCTTTCCTCCATCCTGATGACGGGGCAGTTCTTGAGGACCGACTCCAGGTCCAGGACGGTCGTGTCCGGGAACGCGAAGAAGTCGCCGGTTATCAGCGCGTACTTGATGATCGACCGGGCGTCGTCCAGGAGCAGACTCGTCCGTATGAGACCGCCGGGCGCCTTGTGCACCGAGTAGAGCATGCGGTGGGACCTGAGGGGTCGACGGATCCGGTGGATCCATTCCTCGGAGCGGAAGGTGTCGAGATTGGCGCTCACGAACTCCGTCTCCCATGGTGTGAGGCCGCCCTCCTCGAAATCGGCGCCCATGACCTCGCCGAAGCCATCGGCGATGGCCCCCTTGATGGTCGGAAGTAACGGGACCTCCCCCAGGAGCCATTTCAGACAGGTGACCCGGTCCCTGATCGAGTCGATCTCCTTGTCACGGAGCTTCTCGGTGGGGATACGCAGGGCGCGGACCATGGTGTCAACGTCGAAGTCCACAAGGAGGGTTCCCTGGAAGAGGAACGCGCCACCGGACTCCGTCCCTCCGGTACCTGATATCTTCCTACCCCGCACCTCGACATCGTTCACGGGTCGGAAGGTGGCCTCCACGCCCAGCCTGTCGAGGGCCCCGATCAGCCCACGGCACATGAGCTCGTTGAGGGCCAGGGCGTCCCCCGGGAGTCCACCCTTGCTCGCCACTATCTCCCAACCCAGCTGGGTCTCGTCGAAGAAGATGGCGCCGCCTCCCGTCAGTCGTCGATTGACCTCCACGTTCTCCGAGAGACAGTATGCCTCCCTGACCTCCAGCTCCACGCTCTGATGGTACCCGATGAGGACGGCGGGAGGGCTGAACTGGAGGAAACGGAGGGTGTTCGGGGTCCTGTCACCTGCCCGTGCCTCGAGCAATGCCTTGTCGATGCACATGTTGGTGGCGGCATCCGCGACGCCGGTATCAAGCAGTCGCCATTTCCCCGTCATCGCCCTCACTTCGAGAGGATCAGAACTGGGTCCTGATCAGGCCCACGTCCTCCTCGTTGGGAACGAAGGGATAGTTACGGAGAAGGCCCTCCGCGGCCTGGGAAGGGGTCTCGTTGGCGTACGGGCGATTGCATCCGGGACAACCGGAGGTCATGAAGGCGTATCCCTCCTCGACCATCGCCTCCGTTACCTGCTGGGGAACCCCGAAGTCCACCACGTTTCCCTCCCTAAAGGTCATCTTGTCCGCCCTGGCCTCGTCCCGGTCGATCAGGTGGCGGGCGACCTGTATCCGGCGGTACGTCTCCATCGGTGGCTGGGGCTGGTCCTCCAGGGGCGAGCCCGCCTCGGGGAAGAAGCTGAACAGGTGGACCCGGGCACCCATGTCGTAGCACTCCTGGATGAAGCGGATCGCCTCCTCCTCGGTCTCCCCCAGCCCTATGATGAGATGGACGCCCACGGCATTGGCGCCTGTACCCATGACCTCGACGGCGTTCCTGATGCCGTTTATGTACCTCTCCCAGGTATGGGGACCCTTGGCGTCCTTGCCCCGAAATTCCTCGAACAGCTCCGGTGTCGAGCAGTCTATCGCCACGGTCAAGTTCTCGGCGCCCGCGTCCCGGACCGCCTCCAGGTCCTCTTTCGAGAAGACCGTGGGGGTGACGAGGGTGGACACCTTGAGTCCCGTTTCCTTGCGTATGCGGTCGACGATGAGGACCATATCTCCGGGGGCCCGCTTGTGGCTG
>JAUVEQ010000273.1 GCA_030594725.1 Methanobacteriota archaeon | reverse complement strand
GACAAGTGGAAGGCAGACGACACGCCGTCGGTGGGTCTACTAGGAGTGGTCGTTGCCATCGGGATCATCTCGGCCATGATGAAAAGAAGGAACTGTAAATAGGGTGCTCATAGCCGGAAGCCGCCTCAGCCAGATACATGCAAGGACTCTTGTGGGGTACGGGACAATGGTGGCTTGCATTCCTTGGCCAGAAATGAATTCAAATTAGTGAATTTGAAATAACAAATTATAAATATCGTAGAGCCAATAAGGTGTTAGATGAAGATCGAGTTCCCAAGGAGCGAGTTGGCCGATGTAGGCGACGGATGGACCATGGTCTACGGACGCCGGAAGGTCGGGAAGACCTACATGCTCAAGAGGTTCGTCGACTGGGACGTCTACTTCCTCATTGGGCTCGAGGGGAGCGTGTGGATCGAAGGAATGGACGTGGACCGTCTGGATTCTATGGACACCGTCGTCGACCAGGTCATGAAGTTCCTCAGGTCCGGAAAGACAGTCATCATCGACGAGTTCCAGCGGATATCCATGGGGACCCTGGAGAGGATCGCGTCGGTGCATCCCGACGGCAGGCTCATCCTGTCGGGGTCGTCGATGGGAGTGATGAGCAGAATACTGGGACCGGGCTCTCCCCTCCTCGGCCGGTTCCGCGAGAAGAGGGTGGGGCTTATACGCCCTGAGGACCTCCTCGGCACCCTCCCCAAGGGTCTTCCTCTGGACTACGCGCCCTACCTCAGTGACCCATGGACGGCACCCTTGCTTAGCGGGAAGGGGATACACGGGGACCTCCATCGCCTGCTTGGCGGTACCGTGAACACCGTTCCCTCGCTGATAGGGGAGATCTTCCACACCGAGGACAGGAACCTGTCGGAGGTGTACCAGGGCATCCTCGGATGCATCGGTTCCGGCGCCACCAAGCCCTCCGAGATCGCCTCCACACTCTACCACCGGGAGGTGATAAAGAAGGACAGCGCCTCCCACGTCTCCCCCTACATAGGCGCTCTGAAGGAGATGGGGCTCGTCAAGGAGCTCAGCATTTATGGGAAGAAGCGGTCGGCCTACAGGATAGGGTCGCCGGTGTTCTGGGTGTACTACTACATGGAATCCCGTTACGGTCTGGAGAGGGGGCTTCCCAAGCTGAGCGAGGTGGAGGAGAACCTACGGAGGGTTCACCATCTCTGCATGGAGGACTACATGGTCGAGACGGTCTCGAGGTGGATAGGTGGATATTTGAAATACTCCTTCGAACCCGAGGTCGACGGCATCGTCGTCGACAGGAAGGACAGGCCCAAGGCCTCCATCGAGGTGAAATGGGGGAGGATCCGGAACGCGGACGTGGACGCCTTCGTGGAGAAGACGGAGCACATCGACGCTCCCAGGTACGTCGTGGCGAAGCGGGTCCTGGACCGCGACGACGTCAAGTTCATCACACCCGACGACCTGAGGGGGATGGACGTCGGAGCGAAGGGACCTTAGGCCTTGCAGTCCCAGATCCAGAAATTGTCGCGTACTTGACAACGTCTGAAGAGGTGTGTAAGTTGGAGGTACTGGCCCTTGTTGTCCGGTACCAGACAATTTAGTTTGTCAGGTACCGGTGATGGTCGCCCAGAGCCCCTTCTCGTCCCAGACCTTGGTGCCCTCTCCTATCTTGCCCATCTCTCATCCATCCTTGAAAGTCATCAATTCAATCTTTGTGACATTATGGCCCATCTCTCTCCATACGCCCCTATCTCAGCGCAGGGGAGCACGCGTGTGCTCCCCGAGCACCTTGCAATATATTCGTGATAATGTTGCGGTTCTCAATGCTAGGGAGTTGTCCCGTACCGCACTGCATCGTGCAACTTTTGTGCGTACGAAGTACTTGGAATCCGCACGTTGCATGCAAAATTGTCACGTACCGGATAAGTCGTAATATCGGACCAATATCCGGACCCAAAGGGTCATTCGAGTTCGGAGAGGATGCCCTCGATGCTCTCTCGGAACTGTGGGAACCTGGTATGGATCGTCTTCCAGATGATCTCGTGGCTTACTCCAAAATAGGCGTGGGCCAATTTGTCCCGCATCCCGGCAACCTCTCGCCATGGGACATCGTCGTGTTCATCCTTCAGGTTCTCGGGAAGGTTCTTCACGGCCTCTCCCATGATCTCTATGTTCCGAAGGCAGGCGGCGAAAGTCTTCCTGTCATCCTTGAACTCATCGAAGGTCATGCCCTCAACGAGTGAGATGATGTCGTCCATAGCCTCTATGATATCCCGCATGTACATCACGGTGCCGCGGCCTTCAGGCATACACGGCACTCTCCAGGATATCGTCTCTCATGATCGGTCGAAGGGCGTCGGGTGTTACCAGGTCCACTTTGACATCTAGAAGGTCAGTGAGGTGGAACTCCAGTCTCATGAACTCGAAGAAGTCCACCGTCTGTACGAACTCGACGAGGATATCGACATCACTATCCTCCGTCTGTTCACCCCTAGCATAGGAGCCGAACACGGCGAGGGTGTCCACTCCGTACTCCTTCCTGAGGTTGGGAAGCTCCTCCTTGAGCAATGCTAGGATCTCTTCCTTGGTCCTCATGATGTTGACCTCTTCACATTCCTAGATCGTTCATATCCAGCAGGGTATTTAAGCATGAGGTAGGGGGGTCTGTGAATCTCCGTTTACACGAGCTGTTGTTCCGTAGGCCACAAGGCGTAATATCGGACCTATATCAGGACCCCCTGGCCCTAGTTGTCTCGAACGTATGTAAAAAGTACTGGGGATCCATACTTGAGAAGCCAGAGGTCCCCGAGCACGCGGCAATGCAGGCGAGAAAATGTGGCCGTTGCCACAGCCGGTCATCGATGTCGACCTCACCGTCCTCTCCTCCGGCGATCGTATACAAGGAAGGTCATGATGAGCCCGATCGTCAAGAGCCCCGTCCCCCCACCGACCCTGTCCTGCGCAGGGGACCGCGGGCGAGGTCCCCGAGCATCACATCGATTGTCCCGTACGCAATAATGCGATGATCAGGGTCCAAGTTTGATCCCCTGGCTCCCATGTCCCATAGTCATGTATGCCAGGGTCGCGTCGATGCCCCGGACCGGTCTACTCGTCCGCCCCGGCCTCTCGCGTCAGGAACCTCCAGAGGGGCACAAGGTCGATCCCGTCCTCCCTCCCCTCCACATCCCTGGTGATGACGACCTTCTTGGTGGGTCTCTTGAGACCCTTGAGGTTGACCAGGTCCTTCTCCGTGATCCTGGTCTTGTACTTGGATTCCCACGCTGTGTTCCTCGCGATGAAGTCCACCTCCCTCCCGGATGCCAGGTGGTACCTCACCCTGCCGGTCCTCATCAGCGCGAGGTACACGGCGTTCTCGACCATGGCGCCGAGGTTGACGCCCTCCGTGAGGATGGAGAAGAGGCCCGTGTCAGCCAGGTACATCTTCTTCGGTGAGGCCTTCCTCTCCGAGACCTTGCCCTCCTTCTCCACAAGGTGGATGAGGTTCGCCTCCACGAAGAGGTCGATGGTCCTGCTCACCGTCTCGGTCGAGACGCCAAGGACCTTGGAGATCTTCCGGGTGCTCAGGGGTGAGCCCACGCTCTGAGCCACCAGCGCCAGCATGTCAGCCAGCATCTCCCTGTTCCGGATCTCGTGTCTTCCCGCCACGTCCCTCCAGAGGATGGTGTCCAACACAGACTGGAGGTAGCCCATGTCCCGCGTCCGAACGTACTCGGGCATGCCCCCGTACCTGACGTGGTCCTCCGCCAGCTCCCCGAGGAGGTGGGTGTCTGCGGGGGACACCTCGACCTCGTTGAAGGCCAGGAACTCCCTGAAGTCAAGGGGATGGACGGGGACCAGTCGTTGTCGCCCCGTCAGGTGTGGGGACCTCATCGTTATCTCGAGGCTGGCGGACCCGGATGCGAATACCTTGGTGTTCCCCTCGTCGTACAGGTTCTTGAGTTGAAGTTCGAAGTCTTCCTTGAGATGCACCTCGTCGAGGAAGAGGTACGCCATTTCGTTGTGCTTCAGTCTGTTGATCCTGCGATACTCCTCCACTATCTCGAGGATGGTGTGGTCCCGGAGGCCCATGTGGTCGAGGGAGACGTAGAATATCCTGCCCGCCGGTACCTTCTCAAGGAGCCTCTCGATGGTGAGGTACAGCAGTGTGGTCTTCCCCACACGCCTGAGCCCTGTCACCAGGACGACGTCCCTCGTGTCGACCAACGACATCAGCTGCTGCTGGTAGCGCTGACGGGGTATGGCCGAGGGGTGGAAGGCCTCTGTCCACCAGGGATTGAACCTGTGCAGCAACCGGTCCATGTATGCACATACGGACGTCATCCTTTAGAAAGGTGTCCATGTAGAGGTGCACACTTTCGGCCATAAGCGTCCATCTATGGGTTGACACTCATGGGG
>JAUVEQ010000049.1 GCA_030594725.1 Methanobacteriota archaeon | reverse complement strand
AACAAGTGGTTCAAGGACGAGCTGGCCCCGGGTGGAAAGGGGAATGCCACCTTCTACGTGAAGGCCACCGATATGGCGGGCAACACCAACAAGACGGACTACCAGAAGATCCTGATCACGGGCGTCGAGGACCCCACGCCCAACAATGGCAACGGCGATGACGGTTTCGACATAATGGACTACTGGTGGCTACTCCTGCTGGTCGTCATCATCGTGGTCGGTGCCGTCGGCGGCATCGTCATGAGCCGTCGGCGGAAGCGAGAGACCGCACCCGCGGTCACCGCCAGCGCCAAGGCGGAGAGGGCGGTCGCTCCGGCAATCGCCGCCACCCCCGCGTCGGTCGCGACGGTGACCACCCCGGCGAAGGACAAGGCCCTCTGCGCCGTCGAGGAGGTCTACTTCATCCACAACGACGGCCGGTTGATACTGGCTGCCACTTCCATCGCCTCGGCCGACCGTGATGCACAGGACGTGTTCGCGGGGATGTTCACTGCGATCCAGGACTTCATCAAGGAGTCCATGTCCCGGGAGGGCAACCTGGGCAGCTTCGAGTACGGGGACAGCCGCATCGTCATCGAGAGGGGGCGGTACATCACCTGCGCCGTCACCATCTTCGGGCCCGAGCCACCCAACATGCGCGAGGAGATCCGCGAGATGGTCCGCCAGATCGAGGGCAACTACGCTGGCGTCATCGAGCGCTGGGACGGGGACAAGGACAAGCTCGAGGGGATCCACGAGTTCGGGAAGCGCATACTGGGTCTTACCGGAGGCATAGATCGCGAGACGGTGATCAAGTCCAAGGAGAAGAAGGGCGTCAAGCTGCTGTCAGAGGTGGAGTTCTTCCAGGGATTCGTGCGCCTGAAGGCGGCGGTCAAGAACGACACGGACACCGTCATCACCGACGTTGCCCTGGACATCGTCTACGACGACAATGTCCTCCGGATCGACCACATCCAGCCCGTCTACGAGTACAAACGGGGCAAGGTGTACCTGGGAAACATCAATGCGGGCGAGAAGAAGACGGTGGCCTTCAACTTCGACCCCATCATATGCATGGAGTCCATGATAGACGGCACCTTGACCTACAGGGACGTGGCAGGCAAGCTCCAGGTGGTATCGATGAAGTCGCGGAGGGCGGACATCGTGTGCCCCATCTTCTTCACCAGGGAGAATGCCAACACCGCGATGCTCAAACGCCTCATCCGGGAGGAGCTCGCCTCCCAGGATTCCAAGGTGTTCCGTTACCCCGACGGGCTGGCCCCCCTCCAGGCCTTCGAGCTGTGCAAGGGCGTTGTCCACTTGCACGATGTGAAGTTCGTCCGGGAGTTCATCGAGGAGCGCCCCACATGGCTCGGCGAGGCCTGGTTCTACGGCGAGACCAAGGTGAAGGGCTACAAGATCGTCATCCGGGTCACCGTCCGCGAGGACAGCCATACGTCCGAGTTCTTCGTGGCATCATCGGAGATGGAGGTCATCACCGGTCTCCTGGCCGAGCTGGGTCACTCCCTGAACCGGATGCTCAAGGAGAAGTACATGGGCCGCCTCAAGGTCCAGCCGATCGTGGACCCGCGGTTGAAGAGGGACATAACCGAACAACCGCTGCTTCTGGAGAAGGAAGGGTGAGGGCCACCAGGCCATCCAGGCAACATAATGTTTATATAGGACCGCGGGGTATCACCGCCGTCCCGTCGGGGCTCGGTCGATTAATGACCGGGCTGACGTGGTAGGACACTTCCGTCCTGCACGTCCCGCTGAGGCCCGTAGGAGGTTCGACCTGTATGGCGAAGAAGGAACCAAAGGAGACCAAGGGTGAAGGCCCTAAGTTCATGAAGAAGCAAGAGGATGAGAATCCTGATTTTCAATTCCTCGTTCGTATTGTCAATACCGATATAGATGGCCACATGCCGCTATACCTGGCCCTTCCGAGGATCAAGGGCGTGGGGCGCCGTGTGAGCATCCGTATCGTCGACCATCTGGGGTTCGACCGTAAGGCCCGGATCGGTGACCTCTCCGAGGAGGAGATCGAGAGGATCAAGGTCGCCGTCGAGAACATCCACGAGATCCTACCCAACTGGATGATGAACCGTCAGAAGGACTTCGACACCGGCGACGACATGCATATGGCCGCCTCCGAAGTGCAGATGGCACGCCGTGACGACATCAACCGTCTGAAGAAGATACGGTGCTACAAGGGCATCCGCCACGAGAGGGGCCACAAGGTCCGCGGTCAGCGGCTCAAGTCCAACGGACGCACCGGGCTGGTCCTGGGCGTTTCCAGGAAGAGGAAGTAGGGGTGAGGCAAGATGGGAGACCCCAAGTTCGCCAGGAAACATTACCAGACCCCGTCACATCCATGGGACGGCCCCCGCATCTCCGAGGAGAAGATGATCGTCCGCAAGTACGGCCTCAAGAACAAGCGGGAACTCTGGAAGATCCAGACCATTCTCCGCAACCTCCGTCGACAGGCGAGGGAACTTCAAGCCAGACTCAACACCAGCGACGAGCAGGCCATCAAGGAGGTGGATGCCCTCCTCAAGCGCCTCATACGTATCGGGCTCCTCTCGAGCAAGTCCGACCTCAACGACGTGCTGTCCCTGGAGGTCGAGGCATTGCTCGTCAGGAGGCTCCAGACCCAGATATACCTCAAGGGCATGGCCCGCACCGTGAAGCAAGCCAGGCAGCTCATAGTCCATGGCCACATCGGCATCGATGGCCGCAAGGTCACCGTGCCAAGTTACATGGTCGGAGACACCGAGACCGCCGTCATAGACTTCTACATGAGCTCACCGATGGGTAGCGATATGCACCCCGAGCGGCCCGCGGTCGACTTCGCGCCCCAGATGACCACCGTCAAGGAGGAGCGCAGGGTATCCGCGGAGAAGGAACGGGACATGCGCCGCTCCCGTGAGATCCAACGCATCGCAGCCATGCGCCAGGCCATCACCAATGATACCGAGGGGAAGTCGGAGGATGACGCCTCACCAAAGGACGGCGAGGAGGCCACCAAGGCACCCGCAGATGGCGAGGAGGCCACCAAGGGGAAGGAGGATGCCCCCAAGGAGAAGGGAAAGGAGGAGGCTCCCAAGGGGAAGGGAAAGGAGGAGGCTCCCAAGGGGAAGGAGGATACCCCCAAGGAGGATGCATCCAAGAAGGCTCCCGTAGTGGAGGAGAAACCCAAGAAAGGAGGTGAGTCCTGATGCGCTGGGGAATAGCACATATCTTCGCATCCTACAACAACGTCATCATCACCATCACTGACCTCACTGGCGCCGAGACCGTCACCAAGGCCTCCGGCGGCATGGTAGTGAAGGCGGACAAGGACCAGGCCTCCCCCAACGCGGCCATGAGGGCTGCCGAGAGGGTGGCGGACATAGCCAAGGAGAAGGGCATCGACGGAGTCCACGTGCGTATCCGTGCCCCGGGTGGCAACAAGTCCCACAGCCCGGGACCTGGCGCACAGGCAGCCATCCGTTCTCTGGCCCGCGCCGGTCTTCGCATCGGCCGGATCGAGGACGTGACCCCGGTGCCCCACGATGGAACGAAGAAGAAGGGCGGCCGCCGCGGCCGAAGGGTGTAGGGGGGGAACACACATGAAGATGGAAGTCCGGACCCTTACCGAGACCAAGGCCCTTCTCGTCGTGTCAGAAGCGTCACCTGCTTTCATGAACTCCCTCCGGCAGACCCTCATCTCGGACATCCCCAAGATGGCCATCGAGGAGGTGGAGTTCCATCTCGGTCCCATCCGGGACCAGGACGGCAGGGAGTACGAGAGCATCTCCCCCCTGTTCGACGAGATACTGTCCCACAGGCTGGGCCAGGTGCCAATCCCCACCGACCTTGACTTCTTCAGCTTCCAGGACGAATGCGAGTGCGAGGGCGAGGGTTGCCCCAAGTGCTCCATCATGTACACGCTCAACAAGAAGGGGCCTTGCACCGTCTACTCGGGCGACCTGGAGCCCGTGGGCGACAGCAGCCTCAAGATCACGGAGGACCTCATCCCCCTGGTAAAGCTGTCCGAGGGGCAGGCCCCGCTCATCTACGCCACGGCCATCCTGGGCACGGGACGCACGCACGCCAAGTGGCAGGTCTGCCACGGAGTGGGCTTCAAGTACTACCCCACCATCAAGATAAACAAGAAGAAGTGCGACCTCTCCGGCGTTTGCGTCAAGCGCTGCCCCCGGGACGTCTTCACCATGGACGACAAGAAGACCGAGGTGGCCGACCCCGAGGCATGCACCCTTTGCATGACCTGCGTCGACGAGTGCGAGACCAAGGCCGTGACCGTGGAGACCGATGACACCAAGTTCATCATGACCTTCGAGACCGATGGGTCGATCAGCGCCAAGCGGGCGCTGCAGTACGCCCTGGATCTCCTCGACACCAAGGCCAACGACTTCCGCAACGGCGTCAGCTCCCTGGGTTGAAGGGCATCCGGAGCCCTCGACCACTTACCACCAATAGGTCGCCCGCTATCGGTCATGCACCTCGATGGGGTCGCCGGGTCCCCTTCCACGCACAGCGAAGGTCAGAGTTGCCTGGCCGTTCTCTGGATGAGTTCCCAGGCCCTCTCGACATGCCCCTGTTCCACCCTGGTCTGTCCCACGACGAGACGGAGGGTGAGGACCCCGCCCAGTCTGGTGTGGGTAAGGTACAGCTTCCCCGTGCTGTTCAGTCCCTCGAGCAGCTCCTGGTTGAGCCGGTCCATCTCATCGGGGTCATCGACGCCCGCCGGGTGGTAGCGGAAGCAGACGAGGTTGACGGGCACGGGCGCCAGGACCTCGAAGTCCTCCGAGGCCTCGATCCGCTCAACGATCCAGCGGGCCAACCGGATGTGCTCCCGAACGATGGCCTGCAGGCCCTCGACCCCGTAGCTGCGGATGACGAACCACAACTTGAGGGCGTTGAAGCGCCTTCCCAGCTGGATGCCCCAGTCCCTGTAGTTCGTGACGCCCGCCTCACTGGTCCTGAGATACTCGGGCATGATCTCGAAGGTCCTTACGAGAGCTTCCGGGTCCCTGACGAAGTAGGCCGAGCAGGGCAGGTTCGATAGCATCCACTTGTGAGGGTTCATCACGAAGCTGTCGGCCATGACGATGCCGTCGACCATCCATCGGTACTCGGGCAACAGGAGCGCCGTGCCGGCGTGGGCGGCGTCGACATGGAGCCAGATGCCGTGTTTCTTGCAGACCTCACCGATCTCCCTCAAGGGATCGATGGCTGTGGAGCCCGTGGTGCCGATGGTGGCCACCGCGATGACCGGCCTCTTCCCATCGTCCAGGTCCTCCTGTATCGCCTTCTCCAGCTCTCCCGGGACCATCGCGAAGTCCACGTCCACCGGGACCTTCCGGAGGTTCTCCCTTCCGAGACCCGCTATCTTGACGCCCTTCTCTATCGAGGAGTGGGTCTCGGTGGAGCAGTAGGCGGTGAGGTCGCCCCATACGCCCATCCCCTTTGCGTTGACGGCGTGATCCGTGGCACGCTCCCTGGCGGAGACGATGGCGCAGAGGGTCGCCGTGGAGGCGGTATCCTGGAGGACCCCGGTGAATGTCTTGGGCAGCCCCAGCATGTCCCGTAGCCACTCCATGACCCTCTCCTCCAGCTCGGTGGCTGCGGGTGAGGTCTGCCATATCATGCACTGCACGCTCAGGGCGGAGACGATCATCTCCGCCAGGACGGAGGGCGGGCTGTTGTTGGCGGGAAAGTAGGCGAAGAAGGAGGGATGCTGCCAGTGGGTGATGCCTGGCATGATGATGCTGTCTAGGTCGGTCATGATATCGTCGAAGGGCTCCCCCTCCTCGGGAGGTGATGGCGGTAGCTGGTTGAGCACATCCCCAGGACCTGCCTGGGACCTGACAGGGTAGTCCTCGACGCCCTCCAGGTAGTCTGCCATCCAGTCCACCGTCTCGTGGGCCCGCCGTCTGAACTCCTCGTTTTCCATAATGATCCCCCACGGACCTGGGAACGGGAGCGAAACGGACCTGGTACCAGTTAAACCGTTCGGAAACCCTATAGAAAGGGCACAGGACCCCATGCCGCGCTCGGTGGTATCGAGGATGACAGAGATGTCAGGTGACCTCGGGCCGGTGTTCCAGGCTCGGTCCTCAGCCCCGTTGGTCAGGACTGCAAGCCCTTACAGGGTATGGGCCGAGGGCACCTTCCGGTCCTGGGACCGTGCTGACCTTGGATGGCAGGGGGCTCAGATGTCAGCGTCCACGTTCTCGTCCGTGGCCTCCATCTCTCCGTCCGCCTCCGTTGAGGCGAGCTGCACGTTCTCTTCCGTTGGCTCCACGGGTTTGGTGGCCGGTTTCCTGGACGATGACCTGGGAAGGTCCCCAAAGGCCACAGCGGAAGCACCTGCATCGTCATCCTTCCCTTCCTCAGATGCGGGCGGCTTGATGACATGGACCTCGTCCTCAGCCATCTCACCTTCCGCAGGGCTTTCCCCATTCACATCCTCTAGCAAGGCATCGATGTCCTCGTCCGTGGTGGCCTCTACCCCTTCGGCCGGGGCTTCCTCCTCCGTCTCCTCGAGAGGTTCCTGCTTTCTGCCACCGATGCGTTTGGTGACTATGAGGAATGCAAGCAGTATCACGACCACCAGGGCCAGAATAAGCCCTATGAGCCATCCTGCGGACCCCTCGGAAGTAGCGCCCGGTGTCGGGTGCTTGGCCTCGCTCTGGGCGGACGGGACGGCAGTCTCCAGCGTTCCCCCTGAGGTGATGGTGGTGTAGTACTCGATGGTTGCGATGTCCAATCCGGCTATGCGCACCCTGACATCCTTACCCTTTGCGGGGCCAGGCAGGACGATGTAGGCCACGCCGTCCGTCATCGTCTTCCCGTCGTACTCGACGTCGCCGATGATGAGATCGACCTGTGCCCCGACCACCGGGAGGTTGTACTGGTCCATCACGGGGCCCACAAAGAGGGTGAACTGCTCGAGGGGTCTCTCGATGACGGTGAGGGTCACCTCGGCCTCGCCGGAGAGTCCCCGGAAGTCGGTGACGGTGAGGGTCACAGTGCAATCGCACTCCTCCTCGAAGACGTAGACGGGGGTGGGCCCGTAGAGGTTGCGTTCTACGCCCATGTGCGTGAAGGACCACGTGTAGTTCACTATCCCGCCGTTCCCAGCGGAGAGGGTGCCGTTCAGGATGGTATTCTCGCCCGTGTAAGCGATCCGATCGAGGCCTGCGTGGGCGACCACCAGGGTAAGCTCCCTGTACATCGTGGGTGGAGCCGAGGAGAGGACGCCCTCTGGGGTGATGCGCGTATCGAACTCCAAGGTATCGTACCCGCTCTTGACGACGAAGACCTCGACGTTCCTGTCCTGGAAGGCCACGGCCATCTCCAGCAGCGCAATGCCCTCGTCGTCGGACTCCCCGAAGAACCGGAAGTTCGATACGGCTACCCTTACGTGGGCGTTCGTTACGGGCTCTCCGTGCTCGTCAAGGATGGGCCCGACCACAAGGTCGAACATCCTCTCCGCCATCGAGGTTATGGTGATGAACACCGTGTCGCCGTCGACGACGTTGTACTCGTCCTTGACCAGCAGTGTGATGACGTGTTCCCCGGTCTCCGTGAACACGAACTCGGCCGTGGGGCCGTACAGCGTGACCTGCTGGGACCGGTGATAGAACGTCCACGTGTAGTTGAGCTCTCCATTGCCCGTGGAGGCCGTGCCGTTGAATGTTATTATCTGGTTCGTGAAGCCCTCGGCGTCATTGCCTGCGTCGGCCAAAGTGGGCAGGAAGGTGTTCGGGCGTCCTCCGGCCCCGAAGTGGGAGAAGTGGCTGATCTCCGCCCACACGTATCCAGCGTACTGGGTGCCGTACAGCATCACGTCGGTGGTGTTCACACCCGCATCAGTGACCCAAGGGAGGTCCTCCCTGACCTTCACCCACGTCCCGTCCTCTTCGTCGAGATGGTAGAGGCAGAGGGTCTCCTCGTTGAGGTCGTCGGAGTCGTTGGCGTCCCCGTCGTCGTTCATGTCCAGGTCGTCCAAGGTGTAGTAGAGCTTGATGTTCGAGCCGGTCACCATATCGGTGAGGTTGGTCTGGATGCTCTCGCTCACCTCAACGGAGACGTACTTGCCCATCACCTCGTCGCCGGGCTCGAGGCCATTCGTGGCGTCCAGATGATGGGGGGCGTCCTCCTCGGTGTACTTGGTGATGCTCACGCTGAAGGTCGCCATCTCGTCCAGCTTGGTCCATATGGCGGTGTCCGTCTGCTTGATGGTGTCCACGTCGTCCATCATGAAGCATGACCTGGGGTTCAGGTACGTGGCTGCCACGGCACCTTCTCCCACTGTCATCCTCATGCTCTTGAGGATGCCCGCCACCCTGATGTGGTCGGACGCGAAGGGCCGTGAGAGCATGACGATGGTCTGCGTCTGGGCCCACATCCCATAGCGAGCTGTGATGTGGAACTCGCCCGAGGTTATCAGGCGATCCAGGAGATCCGGTGTGTCCTCCAGAAGGGCACGGATGATGCTACCCGCCGTACCCTCGTCAGAGCTGGGATCTCCCACGAGCACGATGTACCTGGCGCTCTTGTAGCTGTCGATGAGGGTCCTGGGCTCCACGACCTGGAGATCGACCGTGCCCATCAGATTCTCGATGAAACGGGTCTTGTTGCCGATCTCGTCAATGGCCAAGTATACCTTCTGGCCGAGGTCCACCTCGTAGTCCAGGTCCAGGTCGTCTGGTACACCATCGCCGTCGCTGTCGGCGCTGTTCGGGTTGAGGCCGATGTCCAGCTCGGTGGAGTCCAGCACAGAGTCGCCGTCGGTGTCGTTCGACGTGGGGTCGATCCTCATGCCGATCTCGAAGCCGTCCATCAGGTTGTCGCCGTCGGTGTCACCGTTCTTGGGGTCTGTCCCGAAGATGGCCTCGTAGCCGTCCAGGATGCCGTCGCCATCTATGTCGGGGTTGTTGGGCGAGATCCCCAGGTCGTACTCGAGGCCATCGAACATGAGGTCGCCGTCGGTGTCGGGGTTCGTGATGTTGGAGCCGAAGCTCACCTCCAACAGGTCCTCCAGGCCGTCCTGGTCCGTGTCCCGACTCAGCGGGTCGGAACCCAGCTTCCACTCCAATGCATCGAACAGGCCGTCCTGGTCAGAGTCGTTCATAAGGGGATTGCTCTTCAGGGTGACCTCGATGCCATCGTCGAGGGTGTCTCCGTCGCTGTCCCAGTGGGTGAGGTTGGTGCCCAGCGCCAGTTCATCGGCGTCCATTACCCCGTCTGCGTCGGTGTCTGGTGACCTGGGATTCGACAACAGCTGGAACTCCTTGAGGTCGTTGAGGCCGTCGCCGTCGGTGTCGGGTGACATCGCGTCCGAGGTCACGTTGAACTTGATGGTTCCTGAGGCGTTGACCACGGTGACCGTCCACTCGTTGGCTTCCTCGGTGTCGTTGAACCCGTCGCCGTCGGTATCGGTGAAGACGACGTACGACGAGGCGGGAACGAAGACCACCTTCTGCCACATCTTCTGGACGCGGTAGTTGCCTCTGTCTGATATGTAGATGTAGTTGTCGTCGGTTATCACAAGACTGATGGGATTAACGACCTTGCCGTTACTGCTCCCTTTTCCGCACATGGTGTCTATCCACTTCATGTCGACGTTGACCTTCTGGATGCGGTGCAGGTAGGGCTCGGTGATGAAGAGGTCCCCGTTTTGGTCGACGTCGATATCATGGGGAAATTCGAAGTTACCGACAACGGTCCCTTTGTACGTGGCAATGTGCGTCCCGTTAACGGCGAACTTCTGGATGCGGTTGACATTATCGCTGACGAACACGTAGCCATCGGGGTGGATCGCCAGGGCCCGGGGTTTAGAGAACTGGCCATCCCCGGTGCCAGGGCTACCTATGACCCTCAAGAGGTTGCGGCTCTGGTCGAAGACCCGGATGGTGTTGGACCCTTGCTCCGCGATGTACAGTGTCCCGTCCTCTGCGATGTCGAAGGCGAAAGGATACAGTATCCCCGGGTTGGTGCCATCATAGAGCCACCAGCTCCTGTACGCACCCTCCTTGCTCCACTTGGTCAGACCCTTCCAAAAGTCGAGGACCCACAGGTCGCCATCGGGTCCTATGATGATCCCCATAATACTACCGAAGTAGTTCACCACCCCGGATGGCTCCCACCGGTCCCATTTCTTCAAGAACACGCCGTTCTTGTCGTACTTGGCGATGCAGTTGGAGGTGATGCCGGTACCGTCCTTGTTGACTGCGAGGTAGACGTTCCCGGCCGCGTCGACGGCGATCGCGGAGCTGTAGGGACCCTCGATCATGTTCTGGATGTGGTGGAAGTACGTCTCGAAGTAATCGCGGATCTCGTCCTTGACCCCGTCGCCGTCGGTGTCAGCGGACCGGGGGTTCTGGAGCGTCCTGTATTCCAGGAAGTCGTTTACCGCATCGCCGTCGGTGTTGTTGAACCGGGGGTTGGAATTGATATGCCAGTGGAAGTCCGTGCCGAAGTAGTTGAATGATACGACCCAGCCGTTGTGCTCGACGTAGTCGTTGAGGCCGTCGCCGTCGGTGTCCCTGTTCCTGGGGTTGCTGTTCCAGAGGTGCTCGGTCATGTCGTTGAGGCCATCACCATCGGAGTCGTAGAGCCAAGGGATGGACCCAATCTTCAGCTCGTAATCGTCGCCGAGGCCGTCGCCATCGGTGTCCCACTTCCATTGGCTCGTTCTCGCCTCGTCGGTATTGTTGAGGCCGTCGCCGTCCCAGTCATTGGAGGTGATGCCTCGCCACTTGGCGAAGTCGTCCACCGAACCGGGCAGCACGTCGAAGTACATGGTGGTCGGGTCTGCGGAGACAGTGTCGGTGCTATCCGTGCGGCCGCACCACCAGACGATGGCCCACCAGCACTCGTCGTAGTAAACCCTGGTGTCGGCTTTGAAGGTGAGGGTGACGGGGTAGTTCACCATCCCGATCCCTGGCTCTGCCCAGGCCCGGATCTCGTAGTCCGTCTCCCTCCACCCGTAGTCGTCGTCGAACCGCTCGTCGGTCTCCTCTGTGTTAGTGTAGGTCTTGGAATAGGTGCTCTTGGGCACGTGGATATAGTACCTCGGTATGATGTAGCTCTGAAGCACATCACGCCAGCTCCCATCGGGTGTTCGGTTGACCCTTGTAGATACCTCGCTGATCCACTCGATACGGTCGCCCACGTCCAGGCCGTTCTCGTCGTAGTCGTGGATGACCACGTCTGTGCCCAGGAACTCCATGTCGATCTCGGACCTTACCCTGAAGTCTGTGATCAGATCTATTATCCACTCCATCAGCCTCTGGGACCATCCCGCGCCGGTGATCCATCCGACGATCAGGTCAGACAGGGTGATGAGCAAC
>JAUVEQ010000262.1 GCA_030594725.1 Methanobacteriota archaeon | reverse complement strand
TCGTACTCGCCCTTGCGCACATTGGCCAGGTTCTCCCTCTCGGGGCGGGTGGCTGCCTTCTCGTAGAGATAAACGGGGATATCAAGCTCGTTGCCGATCCGCTCCCCCACTTCCTTGGCCACCTCCACGCAGTCCTTCATGGTAACTCCCTGGACGGGGACGAAGGGTACCACATCCGTGGCCCCCATGCGTGGATGCTCGCCCTTGTGCTCGTTGAGATCTATCAGCTCCCGGGCCCTGGCGACCGTTCTGAAAGCAGCCTCTGCCACTCCCTCTCGGGTTCCCGTGAAGGAGACCACAACGCGATTGTGGTCGGGGTCAGGGTCGGCCCCCAGGAGTGTGACCCCCTCGACGGCGTTCACCTCGTCCGCTATCTGGTCGATGACGTCCTTCCTACGCCCCTCGCTGAAGTTTGGCACACACCACACGATCTCGGCCATCCTGGATGCCTCCTATGGGCCCGGGACGACCCCTCGCCGTGCCGGGCCTCGATGCCAACACGGTAGCGGATGATAAGGTTTGCGCAGGAGGGTCTGGCGGGGGTCCTCAGGCCGAGCCGATGGCCTCCCTGTAGACCTCCTCTATCCGGTCCATTATGACGGGCCAATCGAACTGGGTCATCGCCCGTTCCCGGGCCGCCCTCCCCATGCGCCCCCGTTTCCCGTCGTCGTTGAGAAGGTCCCTCAATGCCGCCCGCCAGGCCTCGTCGTCACCGTAGGGGACCACGACCCCGGTGCTACCGTCCTCGATGACCTCCTGGGGTCCCCCCCTGTCGGCCACCAGGGATGGTGTACCGCACACCTGGGCCTCCAGCAGCACCAGGCCGAAGGCCTCCCAGTCCGAGGGGAGGACGAAGACGTCGGCGGCGGTGAAGGCCGCCATCTTGTCCTCCTCGCTCAAGAAGCCCTCGAAGCGCACTTGGTCTCCCAGGTCCAACCGGTCGACAAGGCCCTCCCATAGGGAACCGGCACCGTCGTCGGGGCCCGCGATCACCAGCTTGATGTCCGGGAAGTCCTCGAGCAGCTCGGGCAGCGCGTTGATCACGATCTCGAGCCGCTTGTTCACAGCCATGCGACCGACGTAGAGGAGCATGGGGCCCTCGATGCCCCTGGCCTCCCGGAAGGGTCGTGGGTCGGGGAGGTTCTCGTAGACCTCGGTGTGGAGGCCGTTGGGGATGACCGTGGTCTTGTCCAGGTCTTGGAGGTGATGGACCATGCTATCGCGTTCGGCCCTGCTGTTGAACAGGATCGCGTCGGCCTGCTCGAAGACCCAATCCGCGAAGACCCTGTCGTAGACCTTCCGCAGCTGATGACGGGCCCAGCCCCCTTGCATCGTCTCTGGTGGATGGTAGTGGGGTGTGACCACGAAGGGGGTTCCCCGGAGCTTCTTGCGCAGGGCCAGAAGGTTGGTGTGGGCGTATCCGAATGAATGGGCGTGGACCACGTCCGCGGGTGTTCTCAGCATCTCCAGCTGCCCCGGCATGATCGGGTAGTGGATGACCTCCGGCAACCGGTACGCCCTCTTGCGCACGACCTTGACGCCTTCGACCACGTCGTGGGGTTCGGTCATCCGCTCGAAGGGGTGCTCCCGTTGCATGTCGGAGGTCCAGACGACCACGTCGTTGCCACGCTCCACAAGGTGGTTCGTGATCTCCCGGACGTGGTTCTCGGCACCCCCTGGCGCGGGGGGATACCTGATGGCCGCCATGAGCACCCTCAGGTTCTGACCTCCTGCCATGAGAGTGATGTGGCGGGTTTTAGGGTTTCGCCTCCTCGGAAACGTCACTTGACACCCGTGACCTCTTCGTAGACACCTTCTATCCGGTCCACGATGGAGGACCAGCTGAACTCGCCCATCGCCCGCTTCCTGCCAGCCTCCCCCATGCGCCTACGAAGGTCGGCATCGTCGATGAGCCGGAGGAGGGTCTCCTTCCACGCCCCCTCGTCGCCGTACGGTGCCACGATCCCCGTCTCCCCGTCGACCACCACCTCCTTGGGCCCGCCCCTGTCGGCGACGACGCAGGGTGTCCTGCACGCCATGGCCTCCAGGAGGACGATGCCGAAGGCCTCCCAATCGGAGGGAAGCACGAAGACGTCGGCGGCCACGTAAGCTGCCAGCATGTCCGCCTCCTGCAGGAAGCCCTCGAAGCGCACGTTGTCCTCGATGCCGAGGGACCGGGTCAGGTCCTTCCAGTCATCACCTACGCCGTCGTCGGGACCCGCTATCACGAGCTTGAGGTCGGGTTCCTCCCGGAGGAGATCGGGCATGGCCTGCAGCACCAGCTCCATCCGCTTGTTCTGGGCCATGCGACCGACGTACAGCAGCATCGGTCCCGTTATCCCGCGGTCCTCCAGGAAGGCCCGTCCATCGGGAAGGTCCCGGAAGCGGGACGGGTCTATCCCGTTGGGGATGACCCGGACCTTGTCCATATCCTGGATGTGATGGGCCATGGACCCGAGCTCCGCCCTGCTGACCGCGATGATCATGTCCGCCTTGTCGAAGACCCAGCTGGCGACCTCCGAATCGTAGAGCCTGCGCATCTGCCTGCGGGCCCATCCCCCCTCCATGCTCTCGGGAGGGTGGTAGTGGGGGGTGATCACAAAGGGGGTCTCCCGGAGCGTGCTCCGGAGGGCCGCGACGTTGGTGTGGAAGTAACCGAAGGAATGGGAGTGGATGACGTCGGTGGGCCTCCGGAGCATCTCGAGCTCTCCCGGTATCACCACGTAGTGGAAGGTCGCATTGATCCTGTGGGCCCTCTTGCGGATCACACGCACCCCGTCCACCATCTCGTTGTGCTGGTCAAGGTGCTTGAAGGGATGCTCCCTGATGAGGTCCGAGGTGTAGACCACGACATCGTGACCCCTCTGGACCAGGAGCTTCGCCACCTCGTGGGCGTGTGTCTCCACACCACCGGGGGCCGGGGGATAGCGGATGGCAGCAGTGAGCACCCTCATGGCCTCGCACCTCCCCCAAGGAGTGCGGGGCATCCATTAAAGGTTTAGCGTGATGACGATGGGACATCCAGGGCACGAGGGTCCATCACTGGCGTTCCCTGGCTATGAGGTCGAGGAGCTGGAGCAGGGCGGTCCGATGGCCCTCCTCGGGTTCCACGTCGGCCCTGTGCGGACACAGGTGGTCCAGGCGGAAGTCGGCCATGTCCTCGCTGAGCACGAGGGGATAGAGGCGGCAGCCCTCGGGCCGGCCCTCGTAGACCGAACACCTGCCCCCGTGGTCCAGGAAGTAGCATCTATCCTCCACGTTGGTCAGGAAGGTGAAACCGTCCTCCACGAGGGTGAAGGCGGCAGGGTCGTGACCGAGGCCGGCGAGGCGCTCCACGTCGGTCCTCGTCAGGGGCATCTCGGTCTCCAGGCAACACTCGGTGCAGCCCCTCTCAAGACAGGGAGCTGCCAGCAAAGGGACGTGCTCCTCGATGCCCTCCCCATCGTCCTCCTCCATCTCCCCCTCCCTGGCCATCGTCACTCCTCGCTGGTCCTGGTAGTTCCCCGACCGCTGGGCGTACACCGCCTCCGCCGGGCCTGACATCGCCTCCACCACCAGCTGGGCGAAGGTCTCACCGATCGTCACCTCCAGCGCATCCATCGATGTGTTGAAGGCCGCGAAGGTCAGGGTCCCGTCGAACCCGGCGTCGATCTTGCCGAAGGCGGCCAGCACCCCGCGCCGGGCCCAGGTGGTCCTCAACCAGAGCTGGGCCGTGAGGGCTGGACCGAGGCGCACCCGCTCCCGTGTCGAGACCATGAACCGGGTCATGGGGGGCACCATGGCGACCCCTTCCGAGAAACGATGACCGGTGTCGGGCAGTAGGACCTCAGCGATGGCCAGGTCGTAGCCGTTGGGGGTGAGGGCCTCCTCGGAGAAGGGTTCGATGTCCATGTCGCCCCTCCCCAGGGCATCCTTGATGTCTCCGTCCGAAAGTATGCTCATTGCGCGACACCCCCCTTCGAAGAGTGGGTAGGATGGCGGAAGGGCCCTCCCCGCATTTGTTATTTGCCCATCCCTGGTGGTACGATGTGCGAAGGCTTATCTAGGGATTCTGTGTTCCAGGGGCGCTCGGAGGAGGCGTGTACCCGACCACGGACATTCCGCTGTTGGGAAGTGCCTCCCCGTGATCGACAAGACAGGAGGTCATTTGAATGGCTGGTGACAAGAAAGCAGACCTTGCCGGTCCAGGCATAGGCGACTATGCCGTGCTGGCGGGCGTCCTCCCCGACGACTACGATCCCATCCTAACCCCGAAGGAGACGCAGATAGCGGTCAACAAGCTCCGAAGGTACATCATGGACGGGCTCAACCGCGAGCTCAACCTCATCCGGGTTGAGAGCCCCCTGATCGTGGACCGCGAAAGCGGGATGAACGACATGCTGGACCGGGACGGCTCCCGGACCCCGATCGAGTTCTACATCAAGAACGACCACGAGAAGAACCCCGTCAACGCCCAGGTGGTCCAGGCGGCCACCAAGTGGAAGCGCTGGGCGCTCAAGCAGTTCGGCTTCGAGGTGGGTGAGGGGCTGAACACCGACATGCGCGCCGTTCGGAAGGACTACTTCCTGGACCACGACCATTCGGCCTACGTGGACCAGTGGGACTGGGAGA
>JAUVEQ010000420.1 GCA_030594725.1 Methanobacteriota archaeon | reverse complement strand
CCTTCCACTCATCCGCCTGGCAGCGATAGCTCCGGCCTGGCAAAACTTTTTTATCGGACCTACCCTTAGGGGCCCAGGATGATGGACCTTCAGCAACTGCAGACCCGTGTCCGGGCCTTGTTGGAGGAGAGGAACGCGGTCCTCCTGGCGCATTATTACCAGACCCAGGACATTCAGCAGGTGAGCGATCATCTGGGAGATTCCCTCGAGCTCGCTCTGCAGGCCTCGAAGACCGATGCGGACATCATAGTCTTCGCCGGTGTCGACTTCATGGCCGAGACCGCCAAGCTGGTGAACCCAGAGAAGATGGTCCTCCATCCCAACACCCGGGCCCAGTGTCCGATGGCGGCGATGGTGGACCCGGCTGCCCTGAGGCGGATCAAGGAGAAGGACCCGGACGTCCCCGTGGTGGCATATGTCAACACCTCTGCCGCCGTCAAGGCGGAGTCGGACATCTGTTGCACCTCCGCCAACTCGGTGGAGGTCGTGAAGAGCCTGGACGCCGAACGGGTCATTTTCGTGCCCGATTCCAACCTGGGGCTGTACGTCTCGAGGATGCTCCCGGAAGTTGACGTCATCCCATGGCCTGGTTTCTGTCATGTCCACCAGAATATCAAGGTCGAGGATGTGCTGTCCCTCCAGGATCTCTATCCCGCGGCCGAGACCCTGATCCATCCCGAGGCCACTCCCATGGTCCTGACCTTGGCCGACTTCGTGGGCTCCACCAGGGGCATAGCCAAGCGTGTGACGGATTCGCCCGTCAGAGAGTTCATAATCGGCACCGAGGAGGGTCTTGTCCACCATCTCAAGGGGCTACGGCCCGATGCCGAGTTCTATGTCGTGCCTCCGGGCCTGTGTCCCAACATGAAGAGGATCACCCTTCTGGACATCTACAAGAGCCTGGAGTCCCTTGAGACCCCGATCGAACTGGATAGGGAGCTCATAGCGAGGGCCCGCCGCCCGGTGGACCTGATGTTGCAGATCAAGAGAAGGGCCTGAGGCCCGGCAACCTCACTCGTCCTCGAGGGTGCTCGGTCTGGGTGGGTCCGACCGGGGCCTGGAGCATATGGCGAACTCGTCACCGTCGAAGAAGACGTCCAGGTCAGGGTTCTCCTTCTGGATCTCACCGATCTTGTCGTAGACCTCGCGGAGGGTGAGCTGGGGATTGTACCGGTCGATCCTCACCCATACACGTTTGCTCAGGCCTACCACCCCGTGGGTCGAACGGGATTTGACCTGTGTGTATATATATATTGTCACATGGAGGACGGACCGGACGGAAGGGAATTCTAATGATTCATAAGCGTTGCGGTACAAGAGCTTGGTTACCAGGTTAGTGTCCAGACTAGGTAATAAAAAACGTTGAATCCTTTGAGCGCCATGTAGGCGTTGGTGTATCAAAATGGATTCAACGTCAATCCATGGTAGGGGCTTCCCGTCTATTTGGGATTTTCTGTCCCAGGGCGAGGAGCGGCACGGAATCGCGAACATCCTTGGAGGATTCCAGGACCCGGATCCTGAGCATCCGGTCGATGCGGGAGAGTTCCTGGCACGACTGGACACCCGAGACCTGGCAGCCAGGGTATGGGGGAGGTACAGCAAGCCCCAGCAGGTGCGATGGGACCCTGAGGGTATGTTGAGGGTGGTGCTGTACTTCGGCATGAGAGGGTACCAGCATCTCACACAGGTCTGGCGGGATCTTCAGCACAGGCCGGAGCTGGCCTGGTCCTTCGGTCTGGATGGTGTGCCTCCGTACAAGACGTTATGGCACTTCGTGCACAAGCGGCTCGGCCTCGATGGTGTGCATGAGCTGTTCTCTCGTCTGGTCGAGCTGGTGGTCAGCGAGGGGAGGGCCATGGGCCTTCCCCTCGGCGAGGTGGTGTCGTTGGACTCGATGCCCATCGAGACCAGCCTCCGGGATAGGCGTGCGCAGTACAATCCACACTACGAGGTGCGTGGTTACAAGGCCCACAACATGGTGGATTCCGAACACGGTGTACCCCTGGACTTCAAGTTGACGGTGCTGAATCAAAATGATGGTCCAGAGCTGCCAGAGGCGTTGCGTCGTGCGAGAGCACGTGGTTGTCCGATCGAGGCCGTCCTTGCAGACACGGCATACAACAGCCAGAGCAATTTCGGCATGGTCTGCCAGGAGCTCCGGGCTCGTTTCTGGACACGTTTCCCCAAGACCTCTGTGATCGATCCCAAAGGGGAGATGGAGCGACTTTGGGATCGTTACGAGCGTTGCTGGAAGGAGGATGGCTATGAGCCCGGCGTGTCCTTCGAGCGTCGCCTGGAGTACCTGTATCGCAAGGGAGTTCACCATCGTCTCGATGTGGGTCGATATCACAGGAACGAGACGTTCCGGGTCCTAATCTCGGACCCGGAACGGTACGAGAAGATGTACAATCGTCGGGTTCTCGTGGAGGGTCATCAGGGATACTGGAAGCAGCACGTTGGCATGACGAAGTTGGAGGGCCGATCGATGGAGTTCATCACTGTAAGGGTCACAGTGCGGTTGATCGGTATCCTTGCAGTTGCGTTGACCAGGTTGCAGCATGGATTGCGCTCTGGCCTCTGCGAGACCGTTGGCATCCTTTGAGCATCGATTCTAATGGACGTCATGAGAAAGATTCAAAATCGTTGGGCTCCGTTAGAATTCCAT
>JAUVEQ010000337.1 GCA_030594725.1 Methanobacteriota archaeon | reverse complement strand
AATGGAGAGGACTTCCAACGGATGCCATGCTGAGGTAGCCTAGTCTGGCCAAGGCGCCGGCCTTGAGAGCCGGTGGTGGTTTCCGCCACGGGAGTTCGAATCTCCCCCTCAGCGCCTTTCGATCCAATCGTCCAATAGAGTGAACGTTATGGTGACCGGCAGGCATCGATAGCGCCCACGGGAAATGGTCCCCGGATGATGAGGATGCCGACCGGTCCGGTCCGCGTTCGGAGATCAACGGATCGGGTCTATGTTTTTGATATACCCAGGTGACAAGTTTTATCTACCTCACCATGATTATTAAGGATATGGGAAAAGGGATGCACGGGAAAACGGACCACAAGAAGGACCCGCCAGAGGCCTGGTGGCACGAGCATTTCGAACCGGCCTTCTTCAACATGAGGTACATCATAATCATCCCGGTAATCATCACCTTCATTGGCGCGTTCATAATGTTCATCATAGGGGCTCTCGAGGCATGGAATTCGATCAACCTGTTCTTCAACAACGACTACGAGCACAGCCAATTGAGCCTGATACTTGGGATCGACGCATTCCTTCTGGGCCTGGTGCTGTTGATCTTCTCATACGGTATCTATGACCTGTTCATCAGTAAGATCGACATCGTCGACCGCCCGAGCGTGCGCCCCAACTGGATGAGGTTCAAGGACATAGGTGAACTGAAGATAATCCTGGCCCAGGTCATCCTCATCATCCTGACGATCAACTTCTTCGAGCTGGTATTCATCCATATGAACGATCCGGAATCGTTCCAGGATTACATGATAATCCCGGTCGGGATAGTCTTGATCGCCGTGGGTCTGGGTGTCTTCGAGCGGCTGACCCGGACTACCAGCGTGGAGGATTGAGCCCCTCCCGCGGCCGTGACCCTCGGTGGTCATGGCTCACGTATGCAGCACAAATTTAGGATTCCCTAAATTTAGAATTGGTCCGAAACCTTATTGCTTGCATGATGGGTCAACTAGCACATCTCACCGTCTGATTTGGCTAAGTAGGAGTTCAAGGGGAATGATCTACCAAGCGTTCTTTTTCTTATGCGTTATAGCGGTCGTTTCGGCATCCTTGATGTCCGACCGCAGGGAAAAGGCGCTGTTCTTCGGATGCATCGGGCTCGGGGTGGCCTACCTCTTCGAGCTCAACGGTGTACTGAACCATGAATGGAGCTACGCCAATGTACATTCGGTCCTTCGAGTGACGGACATTCCGATAGAGATCCTGTTCGGATACTTCACTGCCACCTTCTTCATCATCATCATAATTGCCTACCTCCCAAGACTTTCCTCAGAGGAGAGAAGGATCGTACTGTTGCAATATGCTCTCCTTGTCACGGGCATCGTCCTGCTGATAGCGGCCTATGCCTATCACTCGGTGCCATTGGTCGTGGGATGGGTGTTCATGGGGATATTCGGGTTGAGCGTATCCCGGGACATGTCCATCCCACTGACCGTGGGCCTGTGTGCCTTTCTTGCAGACTGGGCCGTGGAGGGCATGCTCACAAATCGAATGGAGTACTATTCCAATGGATGGGACCCCACCATCGCATTGATATTCATGTTCGCAGGCATGTTCATATCGGGTGTGTTCACGCATCCATTGATGACGTTCGAGATCGTATCGCTACAAGAACGAGCGGTTGTTCTAGAAGAGACGGTCGAAAAAGTCATTGGTTCAGAATGAAGAACTCGCGGACGGTCCTTATCCACCGTCAAATTAACACATATCCCCGAAAAGGTAATAGGCCTGGGCATAGGTGCATCATGTGATGCACGGTTCCACCTCCGATATCAGCGATGATGGCAAGAGGTTTATCCAGGAACAGCACGAGGAGATGGAGGCGGGGAAGCGATCTCCCTCGACCGTCATCGCGGCGAACATCGTCATTCCCACCAGGCAGAGGATCCTCACCGACCAGCAGGTGCGTGATATCCTGGCCATCGCGGACTCCGTCGGCATCACGAACTGCGGCTGCCGGGTGAGCGAGGGCAATTGCGACTCTCCCATCGACATCTGCATCGTCGTTGGGATGTCCTCCGAGGAGATAGCCAAGAGCGATGACACCAGGCCGATCTCGAAGGAGGAGGCCATGGATATCCTAGACCGTTCCTCGAAGGCCGGCCTGGTCCACATAACCCTTCGGGCGGGGGACAACACACCCTACGCCATCTGCAGTTGCTGCTCATGCTGCTGCCTCGAGCTGCTGGCGATGAGCAGGTTCGGGTACTCCGACCAGGTGATCGAGTCGGACTTCATCGCCGAGCACGATACCGATGCATGCACCGGGTGCATGACATGCGTCGAGAGGTGCCAGTTCGGGGCCTTCACCGAGGACGGGGACAGGGCCCATCTCGCCCCGGAGCGATGTTTCGGTTGTGGCCTGTGTGCCATGACCTGCCCGTCGGACGCGATCGCGATCAAGGAGCGGTCCTGAGGCGGCGGACGTCCATCCGGTAAACCGTCAGTTATATTTGCCGTCCAGTGGATATCTCCCCGAGGGAAGCTGGATGCACGTGGCGGTCAAGGTCATCATTGCCATCTTCGCGTTGGGTCTCATCTTCCTGGGATTCATCTTCCTCATCGCCGGGGGGAGCGAGAACCTCATCATCGGTGCGGTGATGACCCTGGCGGGCTTCGGGCTCTTCGCATTCCTGTACTACGACAGCCGCATCATGGCCAGCCAGCCCAAGGTCGTCCATCAGGAGGTCAACGTCACCATGGGCGGTTCGGGGGATTTCCTGGAGCAGAAACTGAACTGCCCCTCCTGCGGCGCACCCGTCGGGCAGAAGGACGTGACGCTGATGTCCGGTGGCCTCGTCCTCAAGTGCCCCTACTGCGGGACCACCTCTGCACTGGAGGAGGAACCCAAGTGGTGACCCTCCCGTCCCGTCCATCGGTCCTGATGGTCACCCTGCTCATCCTGATCGTCTTGTCCACATTGGTCATGCTCTCCACCAAGGATGCGGATGCCAGCGCATACGAATTCTCCGTCACCAAGGAGGTCGTCGACGTCCACATCAAGAAGGACGGCAGCATCGACATAGATTACGACATCGAGTTCGTGAACTACGGGTTCCTGGACGGTGTGGACATCGGTCTGCCCAACCGCCACTACGACGAGGACTCGGCATGGGCGGAGACCTGGGTCAACCAGGTCCGCTACGAGCCTGATGAGATCCACAGATCACCATACGTGGAGATCGGCCTCGCCGTTGAGTTCACCGAGGCGACCCGGGTGGCCATATATGGCCACGGCATCCCCTTCCAGTTCCTGTTCCATGTCAACAACCCCCACATGGTCTACCTCAACGAGCTGGAGGAGGGGTCGGTAGGTATTCAGTTCACACCGACCTGGTTCGATCCCGACTTTCAACGTGGGAACACCCAGGAGATAGTTGTGAGGATACACTTCCCCAGGGGTTTCAACGGTCAGGACGCGGTCTACGGTGAGAAGAGACCATGGGACAACCTCTCCTACGACCAGGATACGGGCCTCTGGGTGGCAACCTGGTCATGGTACAGCGTGAGACCCGGGGACCAGGCCGATGGCCATTACGTGGTAGCGGTCGGCTTCCCGGAGAAGTACGTGGACAAGTACTACGAATACAACTTCTGGGAGAGGCTGGGGGACGCACTGTACTCATTTTGGAGAATGCTCGTTGTGTGCGCGCCCGTCCTGATCGTGGCCGCCATCTTCGTGGGCAT
>JAUVEQ010000118.1 GCA_030594725.1 Methanobacteriota archaeon | reverse complement strand
GAGAAGAAGGCTGCTCCGAAGAAGGAGGCCCCTAAGGGAGCCGCCCCCAAGAAGGACGCCGCCAAGAAGACCGAGGCCAAGAAGACCACCCCCAAGAAGACCGCCCCGAAGAAGGACGCTCCCAAGAAGGCCGAGGCCAAGAAGACCGCCCCGAAGAAGGACGCTCCCAAGAAGACCGAGGCCAAGAAGACCGCCCCGAAGAAGGACGTCTCCAAGAAGACGACCTCGAAGGGGTCCACTGCGGGGAAGAAGAAGGTGAAGAAGTTCGAATACGACGGACCGACCTCCGATGTCAAGGTCAACGTGTACAGTATCAAGGGCAAGAAGAAGGGCAAGATCAACCTGCCCAAGGCCTTCGATACCGAGATCAGGACCGACCTTATCCGCAACGCTGTCACCGTTTCCCGCGCGAACCGCCGGCAACCCTACGGGCCCGGCCTGAGGGCCGGCTTCCGCCACTCCGTCGAGATGTGGGGCAAGGGTCGTGGCGTCTCCCGTGTCCAGCGTATCAAGGGAGAGAGGCGCGGTGCCCAGTCCCCCGGGACCGTGGGAGGTCGAAAGGCCCACCCACCGAAGGTGGCGAAGAAGTGGTCCAAGAAGATGAACACCAAGGAGAAGCACCTGGCCCGAATGTCCGCCCTGTCAGCGGTGGGCCAGAAGGACATCGTCGAGGCCCGTGGACACAAGTTCGACGAGGACCTGACCGTCCCCGTGGTGATGGAGGAGTCCTTCGAACGTCTCCCCGAGGGAACGGAGGAGAGCCACACCAAGGCAATGATAGATGTGCTTGAGGGCGTGGGCGTTTACGACGACGTCGTCCGTGCCGGGGAGGGCCGCCACCAGAGGGCGGGCCACGGCAAGATGCGCGGTAGGCGCTTCCGGACCCCCAAATCCCTCCTCGTCGTCGTGGACGATCTGGAGTCCATGCGTCCCTTCTTCAGGAACCTTCCAGGTGTCGAGGTGGTAACCCCCGACCAGCTGAACACCGAGCGGCTCGCCCCCGGAGGCGACCCCGGTCGACTGACCCTGATCACCATTCAGGCCCTCGAGCGCATGATGGAGTGGTAGACGATGGACCCTTACAAGATCATTCAGCATCCGTTCGTCACCGAAAAGACGATGAACCTCCTGGCGGAGAACAAGCTGGACTTCATCGTTATGAGGACGGCGAACAAGACCCAGATCAGGGCGGCCGTCGAGACCCTGCTGGACGCGAAGGTCATCAAGGTCAGGACCTACATCGACAGGTCGGGCAAGCATGCGATCGTCAAGTTCGCGCCAGAGCACAACGTTGAGGACCTGGCGACCCGGATAGGAGTCTTCTGAGGTGATATGAATGGGAAAGCGACTATTGCAGCAGCGGCGTGGGAGGAAGAAGTCGATATCACCCTCCCACAGGCACCGCGGCAACGTGGTCTACCCGTCCGTGAACTCCGACGAGGGGATCGTGGAGGACCTCATACATGCACCCGGAAGGTCCACTCCCTTGGCCAAGGTCCGGTTCACGGGCCATGGCAAGGCCCTGATGATCCCGGCAGAGGGTCTCAGGGTGGACCAGACCATCCGCATCGGCGAAGGGGCGAAGGCCGAGCCCGGCTCCGTCCTCCCTCTCAAGGCCATTCCCGTCGGGACCCACATATTCAACATCGAGTCCCGACCCGGCGATGGTGGCAAGTTAGTTCGCGCCGCCGGTCTGGGCGCCACACTGGTGTCCGCGGGCGCGCGTCCGGTGGTCCAGCTACCATCGGGTCAGTTCAAGTCCTTCGAGCCCGAGTGCCGGGCGACCATCGGCCGGACGGCAGGTGGCGGTCACAAGACCAAGCCCTTCGCGAAGGCGGGAAACAAGTTCCACTCGCTCAAGAGCAAGGCGGCCAAGTACCCCAGGGTGCGCGGCGTCGCCATGAACCCGGTGGCCCACCCCCACGGCGGCGGTGGCCATCAGCACGTCGGCAGACCCTCCACGGTGTCCGCCAACGCGCCGCCCGGACGTAAGGTCGGGCGACTCTCACCGAAGAAGAAGAACAGAAAGGGCAAGAAGGGTAGGAGGTAGGCAGCATGGCCAGGAAGCGTAAGAAGTTCTCCTCCGCGAAAGCGGCCCGCAGGCGGTCGAGGAAGCGGAAGTCCACTATACTCGCCCGCGCGAAGAAGGAGTTCACCTACATGGGACACACCGCCCCCGAACTCAAGGAGATGCCCATCTCAGAGTTCGCGGCGTTGGTGCCATCCCGTGTGAGGCGATCCATCGAGCGGGGCTGGACCCACGGCCAGGAGAAACTGTACAATGACATCAAGGCGGGCAATCGCAAGGTCTACAAGACCCACGAGCGTGACACCGTCGTCCTGCCCCTTATGATCGACATGACGGTAGCGGTCCACAACGGAAAGGAGTTCCGAGAGGTTACCATCCAACCGGAGATGGTGGGCCACTTCCTGGGCGAGTTCGCGCCCACGCGGACCGAGGTCAAGCACACTGGTCCTGGCGTCGGGGCGACCCGATCGTCCAAGTACCTTCCGTTGAAGTAGGGTGATGAAAATGGTAGGATACACTCAGGATATCGACCCGGAAATCTCCGCCCGAGCCATCGGACGAGAGCTCCCCATCTCCCCACGCCACTCCGTGATCATATGCCAGCACATCCGTGGCTGGCGCCTGGAGAGGGCAAAGAATTTCCTCGAGGAGGTCATCAAGCTCAAGGCCCCCGTGCCCGACACCCGCTACGGTGGTTCAGGCCATCGCCGGGGCAAGGTCGGGCCCGGAAGGTTCCCCGAGAAGGCGGCCCGATCGATCCTCAAGGTACTGCAGGGTGCAGAGGCCAATGCAGAGTACAAGGGCCTGGGGACCGAGGAGATGGTCATCACCCACATAGCAGCCCATCGCGGCCGTTCCTGGGAGGGACGCTTCCCCAGGGCCCGCGGCAGGGCCACCCCCAAGATGAGGGAGACCGTGAACGTCGAGATAATACTCCGTGAAGTGGAGGAGAGGGAGGACTGAAGATGTCTTCCGAGCGCAAGTTCATCAAGGAGAGCATCCGGAGGCAGTTGCTCAAGGAGCACCTGTTCCGGGAGACCCAGCGCGCCGGCTTCGGCGGTCTGTCCGTCGCCCGGACGCCCCTTGGCACCCACATATCCCTGATCGCCGAACGGCCAGGCATGGTCATCGGACGCAGGGGCGCCACCATCAACCGTCTCACCGACGAGGTGGAGACCGTCTTCGGCTTCGACAATCCCCAGATCGAGGTCCAGGAGGCCGAGGTGCCCGCACTCAACCCTGGCATCATGGCACAGAAGCTATCCATCGCCCTGGAGAAGGGCTGGCACTTCCGCCGCGCTGGTCACTCCACCGTGATGCGCATCATGGACGCGGGTGCCCGCGGTTGCCAGGTGGAGATCTCCGGAAAGCTCACCGGCGACCGTCACCGCACCGTCAAGTTCCGGCAGGGACACATCAAGTACTGTGGCGAGCCCAAGCATCAGTGGATGCGGGTGGCCATCACCACGGCGGCCAAGAAGAGCGGTGTGCTGGGCCTCAAGGTCCTCATCATGGACCCCGACGCCAAGCTCCCCGACGAGATCGAGCTGCTTCCACCCGAGGAGCTCACCGAGGTGTTCGAGGAGTACGGCGAGGGCGATGCGCCCGAGGGTCCCTACAGGCCCCCCGAGGACCTGGACGACGAGGCCCTGGACGACGAGGCCCTGGACAGGATCGTGGAGGTCGACGCCACCGCCGCCGCGGCGGAGGGCGACGTGCCAAAGGGACCCGCCAAGGGCGAGACCGTAGATGCCAAGGAGGAGGTCAAGCCCGAGGAGAAGAAGCCCAAGGCCAAGAAGGCTCCCGCCAAGAAGAAGGTGGAGCCCGAGGCCGAGGCCGAACCCGCCCCGAAGCCCGAGGTGAAGACCGAACCCGAGGCACCTGCCGAGACCAAGAAGGAGTCCTGATATCAGATGCCACTTCCCAAAGCCAATGAGATCCGTGATATGACCCCCGAGGAGAGAGAGGGGAACGTGGCCGATCTCAAGGAGGAACTGATGCGGGAACGGGGGATGGCCGCCATGGGCGGAGCGCCCACCAGCCCCGGGAAGATCCGGTCCCTCAGGCGTACGATATCGCGATACATCACCATCATGAAGGAGGAAGGCGAGGCTTAATGGCTGAGATCTGCAACGTATGCGGTTTGCCGAAGGAGTTGTGCGTCTGCGAGGAGATCGCCAGAGAGCAACAGGAGATCAACATCTACACGGTGTCCAGGAGGTACGGGAAACTGGTGACGATCGTCGAAGGCATCGACAGCAACGACATCGACCTGGAGGACCTGGGCAAGAAGTTGAAGACCGCCTGTGCTGCTGGCGGAACGGTAAAGGACGACAGGATAGAGCTCCAAGGGGATCACAAGCGACGTGTGAAGAAGGTCCTCAACGAGATGGGGTTCAATGTAGAGGAGAAATGAGGAACAAAGAGAACCTGCACATGCACGAGCTGACTGGCCTTCGGGTCCGGGTCGTGCTAGCAAGCGACGGAGGAATGATAGGTATGGAAGGTACCGTGATGAACGAGACCCGCGAAACCCTCGTGATCGAGGAGGGACATGAGAGGATCGTACCCAAGCGTGGGACGACCTTCGAGTTCACCCTCGATGATGGCAGCACCTCGGTGCTGGAGGGGGACACCATAGCCTATCGTCCAGAGGACCGCATAAAGCGGGCTGGCGACCACCGCCGCCGGAGCAGGGGATAGAACGTAATGATATTCGCGGGCCGCCAAGGGCCGGCCCGCATCACAACACAATGGAGTGGATCCAATGGCAAAGGCCAAAACGGCCAAGAACGCGACCGACGCCCGGAACATCGGGCTCGAGATCGACCCACCAGCGAGGGCGTGCGAAGACCCCAAGTGCCCCTTCCACGGGAATCTGCCCGTGCGAGGAGCGTTGATCGAGGGTACCGTCAGCTCTGCTAAGATGATGGGGACCGTAGTCGTACAGCGGGAGAGGAGGGTGTTCGTGACCAAGTACGAGCGCTTCAAGAGGGTGACTCACAAGTACTCCGCCCACAACCCGCCGTGCCTCTCCGCCAAGGAGGGGGACAACGTCACCATCGCCGAGTGCAGACCCCTCAGCAAGACCGTGAATTTCGTCGTGGTCAAGGTGCACGAGGAGTGAGGAGGCGTCAATAATGAAGGGAATCCCAGGAAGGGTCACCAGAGGGCTGCCGAAAGGGGCTCGCCTCACATGCGCCGACAACACAGGTGCCAAGGTGGTTGAGATCGTCGAGGTACCGAAGTACCACGGGACCCGCAGGCGAATCCCCAGCGCTGGGGTGGGCGACCTGCTGGTCATATCCGTGAAGAAGGGCACCCCCGAGCTACGCAACCAGCTGATGAACGCCGTCATCATCCGACAGAGGCGCCCCTACCGTCGTCCCGACGGGACCTGGGTCTCCTTCGAGGACAACGCAGTGGTCATCACCACCGACAAGGGGGACATCAAGGGTACCGACATCAAGGGACCCGTTGCCAAGGAGGCGGCGGAGCGCTGGTCCCAGATAGCCGCGAAGGCATCCATGATTGTGTGAGGTGAACAAGATGGCTACCAATCCCAAGAATAACGTGTCATCGAACCCTGGCAAGCAGAGGAAGGCATACTTCCAGGGCCCGCTCCACGCCAAGAAGCGGTCCATGAGGGCCCACGTCGCCGACGACCTGATGGAGAAGTACGACATCTGGTCCGTCAGGGTGCACAAGGGAGATACCGTGAAGATCATGAGGGGCGGCTACGCCGGCCACACCGCCAAGGTGACCCATGTGGACATCAAGCGGAGGGTCCTCTTCATCGAGAAGGTGACCTCAGTGAAGTCGGATGGCAAGGAGACGGCCCGCCCGATACATCCGTCGAACGTGCTCGTGACCAAGCTGGACCTGACAGATCCGTTCAGGAAGAAGCATCTAGAGGGCAAAGCCAAGTGAGGTTGATGTCATGAGCTTACACCAAAAGAGATTGTCATCTAGCAAGGTTCTGGCGATACCGAAGAAGAAGCACAAGTGGGTCACCCGATCCGCCCCCGGTCCTCATTCGAAGGACAAGGCCCTCCCATTGCTGGTGGCCGTGCGGGACAACCTGGGTCTATGCGATACCGCCCAGGAGGCCCGGCGCATAATCGGCAACAGGGAGGTGGCGGTGGACATGACGCTCACCCGCGACTTCAAGCGCCCACTGGGCCTGATGGACACCATCAGCATCGCCAAGGCCAAGGCCTACTACAGGGTACTGCTGGACCGCAAGGGGCGGCTCCAGTTGGTCCCGATCGACGAGAAGGACGCCAAGTGGAAGCTGGTCCGCATCGAGGACAAGACCATCCTGAAGGGTGGCAAGGTCCAGCTCAATTGCCACGACGGCAGGAACCTGCGGGTCGACAAGGACACCTTCAAGACCGGCGACGCCCTCAAGCTGGAGCTGCCAGAACAGAAGATCCTGGCCCACTACCCCCTCGAGAAGGGCGCGGTGGCCATGGTGATCAGCGGCGCACACACCGGCGAGATGTCCACCGTCACCCAGCAGACCCCCACGCGAGGTTCCGCCGAGGACCTGATAGAGCTCGAAGCCGGCTTCTCCACCGTCAAGGCCAACGTGTTCATCGTCGGCTCGGAGAGGGCCGAGGTCACCGTACCGGAGGTGAGCATCTGAGCCCGGACGAGGCAGTCCCTGACAAGGCAGCACCAGAGGCCGCCACCTCCAGAGGTCCGGTACCAGCGCCCGAGAACCCTATGCGGCGCATCCGCATCGAGAAGCTGGTCGCTAACATCGGCGTGGGAGAGGCCGGCGAGCGCCTCATGAAGGCCGCACAGGTCCTTGAGATGCTCACCAAGCGCAAGCCCATCCAGACCATTTCAAGGACCCACAACAAGGACCTGGGGCTCCGAAAGGGCATGCCCATCGGAGTGAAGGTAACCCTCCGCGGCAAGGAGGCCGAGGAGTTCTTCAAGCAGGCCATGTGGGTCCGCCAGAACCAACTGGCGGGTTACAGTTTCGACCATGAAGGGAACTGCTCCTTCGGTATCTCGGACTACACCGACTTCCCCGATATGAAGTACGATCCCGGGATAGGCATCTTCGGACTGTCTGTGAGCGTGGTGTTCTCCAGGCCCGGCAAGAGGGTCCAGCTGCGTCGGCGCGGCCGTCACAGCCTACCCCTGAGGCACCGGACAAACACCCCTGATATCAAGCGGTTCCTCAAGAAGGAGTACGAGATCGAGGTGATCGAATGACCGCCGAGGAAGAATCCACCCCGGGTCCCCACAGAAACAAGGGATGCGACCGTTGCGGCCGGATGCGCGGCATAGTCCGCCGATACGGCATGCACCTGTGCCGGCAATGCTTCCGCGAGATCGCTCCGGAGCTGGGCTTCAAGAAGTATTCGTAGGAGGAAGAAGCATGCAACACGATCCATTGAGTGACGCCATGACCCTCATCAAAAACGCAGAGATGACGGGCCACATGGAATGCACCATCCACCCCTCCTCGAAGCTCATCGGTCATGTCCTCAAGGTGATGCAGGAGTACGGGTACATCGGGAACTTCGAGTACAAGGAGGATGACCGTGCAGGCCAGTTCCGCGTCGACCTCGTGGGAAACATCAACAAGTGCGGTGCCATCAGGCCCCGCTTCGCCGCCAAGCGCAACGAGCTTGAGAAGTACGAGGCCAGGTACCTGCCTGCCCAGGACTTCGGAGTGCTGATACTGACGACCACCAAGGGCGTGCTGAGCCACCGCCAGGCCAAAGAAGAGGGCGTCGGCGGAAAGCTCCTAGCATTTGTGTACTGAGGGGGAGGTGAACAGATGGCAGTCCTCGTTGAGTATAAGGACAACATCGAGATGCCCGAGGGCGTGACCTGCTCGAAGGAGGTCGACACCCTCATCATCAAGGGCCCCAAGGGCGAGAACCGTCGTGAGTTCAAGCACTACAAGCTGGCGATGAACGTGGAGACCGGGAACGTGCAGATCTACGTGAGGCTCCCGTCCATCAAGCAGAAGGCCCTGTGCGGCACCTGGTCCGCCCACGTGCGGAACATGGTCAAGGGTGTCCAGGAGGGCTTCGAGTACGAGCTCAAG
>JAUVEQ010000397.1 GCA_030594725.1 Methanobacteriota archaeon | reverse complement strand
GTCTATGAGCGAGAGCTCCTGCTGGACCTCGGCAAGGACGTAATCGGGCACCTGGGCGGTCGGGTCCAGGAGCCTCAGCGCCACCGACAGGTAGGCCACGTTCTTCCTGGCCGCCTCGGTGAGATTAATGACCTCTGTGATGGTGTACGTGACAGGTCCGCTGGGCGTCTCTACGTCGTAATCGTGGACGTAGGTGATCTCACCCGAGACGTTCCCGTACTGGTCGATGGCCTCGTCCAGCAACGCTCGGGTCATGTTCCTAGTCATGTTGAAGAAGCGGGCCTCCTCCACGGACCTCAATATGTAGTCGAAGAACACGTGGTAGACGTGGAGCATCGAGTCCGTCGTCACGAAGATCGGCCTGCCGCCCTCTCTGAGGTTCTGGTACAGGGATCCGATGTGATTGTTACCCGAGCTGTTCACCCTCAAGAGTCCGTGCTCGGACAGGAACTCCAGCTGGGACTCGTCCAGCGAGAACAACTCCTCGTACTCGTCGAGGTCCCGGATTTCGGAGAGGTTCAGAGGCAGATCGTACTGGGAGGCCGCCCTCACGTACTCAGGGTCATCGAACTCGATGACGGGGGTGGGGCCATCGCCCCTGCCGTCGCCCAACACATCTTGGGTGTGGGAGAAGGGACCCAAGAAGATCATAGTGGCGACGATGAGAGCTGGCACCATCCGTTTAGTACTGACGGCAGCGCGATTCAAATTTCAACCCCCTGCCCTCCTTTCTAGGTTGAGGTGGGATAAAAAGATTCGTATACGCGCTCAAGTTAGCGGCGGTTCGCCTACAGATGCAGCGGTCCTGAAAAAAAGGGGGACGGGGGGCCGCGGATGGCCCCCGGGTGTGAGCGACCCTACTGGCCCGAACGCCGGGCAAGATCGTCACCAAGCTCATCGACGCCGGCTACGACAGCATCGAGGCCATCTCGAACGCGAGCGTGTCCGAACTGCCGGCCGTGGTCGGCAGCTCGAACAAGGCCGAGAAGATCTCGAGAAAGGCCAAGATCCTCAGGGAGCTGGAGGAGGATATCGTGGACTGAGGCCCAGGAACCTGGGCCAAAATTGATATAGGTACGCCCCGCGATAGGGTCAGTCGATGGTAAAGGAATACTGGGATGGCGTGGACCCGGAACATGGACCCCTGCAGGAGGGGGAGAGCGAGACCATCGTGATGGTGGAACGTCCCGCCCTCCGACACATCCTTCCCCAGGACATGGCGGAGGTGACCACCCTGGCGGTGGGTTGTCAGGACCACGAGCCCGCCCTCGAGGCGGCTCGCCGGGGCTCGATGGTCACGGTCGTGGACCCCTCGGAGGAGGCTCTGGACGGGATGTTCCAGAGCATGGCCCGGGAGGGCCTCAACGCGAATCTGGTTGTGAGCTCGCTCTGGGAGCTCACGCCGATACCGGATGACAGCGTGGACCTGGTCACCGCGGAGGCCAGCATCGACGAGTTCGCCGATCTTGACAAGGTCTTCGCCGAGTTCCACAGGGTGCTGCGGCCCGGGGGAGCCCTCATGGTCGTACTGCCCCATCCCCTGGTCAGCGGCGGTCATGCGATAATGGGGGGCACTGGCTCGGGCCAGTGGCTGGTTGACGATTACTTCAACACCAACAAGGCCCCCAACCCCAGGACGACGGAGCGGTACATCAATCCCATGGTCCGGGTTGGCTTCGTCATCGAGCAACTTATCGAGCCCCAGCCCGACCCGATGACCAAGGGCATCAACAACAGCTCGTGGAACCTGTTCAACAGGATCCCCCAGATGATGATCATCGCTGTCAGGAAGCCTGCCTAGGGCCTAGGCACCAGCGGGGATCGCGCGCTCCTCGGAGGGCTTGCCCATCACACCCTCCAGGGCCTCCCTTATGCCCGCGAGGCACCTGCGAGCCCTGTCCACATAATCATCCGACAGCTCGTGGTCCGAGTAGCGGGCCTCCTCGAACAGTGTGGTCAGCTCGTCCAGCAGGTCGTCGGGGACCCAGGGCAGGGCGTCATGCACCGCCACCTCGAACTCCCGGGCGGTCCAGGCCTCCTTCCTCGTGAGGTAACCGTAGTCGGACAGCACAGCGCACATCCTGTCGTAGGCCTTGTAGATGGCCCTGCGTATCTCGTCGTCGGGGGCGTCCTTCAAGGTTGCCAGCCAGGCCTCCAGCTCCGAGAGGCCTTCCACCATGTCGGGGACGATGCGCTGGTCGAAGGGTCTGTAGCGGAAGGCGAAGGCAGCCGCCAGGACGACGAGGGCGATGTATATGGGGATCATCCCGTCCCTGGCATTGTCGACCTGCTCCTCCATCTCCAGGAGGGAGGCCTCCTCCAGGTCGGTGATGCCGTCGCCGTCGGTGTCGGAGATCAGGGGGTCCATGCCGTGCTCCCGCTCCCTGTCGTCGGTGAGGCCATCGCCGTCGGCGTCCACGTGGAGCGGTCGCTGTTCGAAGGTTGCGCCGTCCGGGAGCCCGTCGCCGTCGGTGTCCGGAATGGTGGGGTCGGTGACCCAGCTGGAGCCCAGAACGGTCCATCCGGTCTCCTCGCCGTCCGTGAGGCCGTCCCCGTCGGTGTCCTGCCGGTTGGGGTCCGTCCTCATGTCGAGCTCCATGCCATCGGGAAGCAGGTCCCCGTCGCTGTCCGCGTCGGTCGGGTCGGTGCCAAGGGCGATCTCCTCGGCATCGGTGAGGCCGTCCAGGTCGCTGTCCCAGCTCTTCGGGTCGGTCCCGTAGGCGGCCTCCTCCTCGTCGGTGAGGCCATCGCAATCGAAGTCCAGGGAATCCACGTCGTCATCGGGGTCCAGGGGGTCCGTCCGGTGCTCCAGCTCCTGGATGTCGCATGCCCCCCCGCCGTCGGTGTCACGGTCCAGGGG
>JAUVEQ010000156.1 GCA_030594725.1 Methanobacteriota archaeon | reverse complement strand
GGTTCTTGGGGTCGAGACCGTACTCTACCTCCCAGCCGTCCCACATCAGGTCCGAGTCCGTGTCGTTCATGTCGGGACGGGTGTCATGGATGAACTCCTGATAGTTGACCAGCTTGTCGCCGTCCTCGTCGCCGAAACGGTCACTGGCATTGTTGGCCTGGAGCTTGTAGTAGATCTCCCAGCCGTCCCACATCTCGTCCCCGTCCGAGTCCTCGTTGGTGGGGTCGGTGCCGTGGAAGATTATCTCGTCGAAGTCGTTGGTGGTCCCAGCGCCCTCGGGATAGGAGTCGTTGTCAGAGTCGGTGGCTGTGGGGTTGGTGTTCCTTATGAACTCGTGGATATTGTAACCGATGGATACCGGGTCGTGGGGATTCGCGCCCTCCGGGGGCTCGAACACACCATCGCCGTCGGGATCCACCCAGAGCCACGGGACAAGGCTCCACCGGGTCTCGACCACGTCGAAGTCGGGGTCCCTGTAGGCGTCGTCGTCGGAGGTCGGGTCGATCTTCACGATCCACTCGTACTCATCGATCTCGGGGTCGGGGTTGATGAGGCGGAGGCCGTAGTGGTCCTCCCAGCCGTCCAACATACCGTCCCCGTCGGAGTCGGGGTTGGTGGGATCGGTCTGGTTGTATTCCCTGTCGATCTCGGGGACGTTCCCGTCACCGATGTAGAAGCGGGCCTTGTACTCCATGATGTTGGTGAACTCCTCGCCACCTCGGACCTCCAACCAGTAGGCGCCTGCGTACTCCTGGAAGTATCCCTGTACATCCACACGGTCACCGGGGATGACCTGGCCCGTCTGGGTCTGGTTGTACGACTTCAGGAACACCGGGCGGTTGGCGTTGGGCTGTAGCACGATACGAAGCCAGTCGCGGCTGGTGTCCGAGGTCTCCTCGGCCAGCTCGATGGTGATCTGCCGTCCGATGTCATCGCCGCCACCAGTGGCGTATGAGCCGTTCTCCATGACGTAGACGCCGGAAAGACGGATCAAGGTGTCCTTGTACAGAGGTGGGTTCTGGATGAGACGCTTTATGTTCTTCTCGTCGTAGTCCACGTCAGGGGGGATGTTCAGATCGGACTTCACGACAGAGTCATCGAAACGATCGATGTGACCGTTCCGGTTGTAATCGTAACCATCATTGTCAGGGTCCTCGTAGGCGTCATTGGGATCCACGGGGTTGATTATGCGTTGCTCGGTGAGTGGGTCAATGGCTTCCCATTGCACCTCCCACTGGTCCCACATGCCGTCGCCGTCGGAGTCCCTTTCATAGATGTTCGTTCCGTAATCATAGTTCTCCTCGATGTCAGGAAGCCCATCGTTGTCACGATCGTCCTTGGGTACAACGGGATCTTCCTTCGCCGTCTCCCACAGGATGGATTCGCTGGCGCTGTACTCCGCTGACTGGATGGATACGACCATCGAGAACAGAAGCACTAGGACCATGATGAATACCGTCAGGAAGATGGCGATTCTCTCGGGAGTGAAGCTCGTCTTTTTCTTGCTGGTCTGACCTGCCATTGACAGTGTCCCCCGACTATATCTTGAGTTCCCAGTTTATTGAGAGACCCTACTTTTGTGGCATACTGATACGCGTATATATGCTTTGCCATTTGGTTGATTTGTGAGACCCTTCCTGGCTACCCCCCTGGAGGGGGCTTCGATGGGGCTCAATAAGGGGTGTTTTTCGGTGTGATCCGGCCCCTTTTAGGGGTCTTCCTCCTCCCCTTCTGGAGGGTCGTCCTCCTCTTCGGACGTCTGCGGATCACCTTCGGACTCGACCTCGACGGTGACCCCGTCGGACCCCTTCGAGGAGGCCTTCTCCTCCGGACCATCGTCCACCTCCTTAAGGTCCTTCCAGGCGGCGCTGGCCCGCTGTAGGGCGGTGAAGTTCCCGCCTATGGCGACGATGACCATGAATATCTCGAGGATGGTCAGGGGATAGGGTTTCCCGGCGATGTCCAAGGTGGCCACCGATGCGTCTCCCGAGTAGGCGATCCACCCCATCTGGGCGATCATGGCAACGAAGAGGAGCCCCAGGCGATCGGCACGGCCCAATATCCCCCCGTAGTTGCGGTCGAGGCCCAGCGCCATGGCCTGGGTCCCCATGTAGGAGGTGAAGAAAACGCCCATCATGGCGATGATGCCCACACCGAAGTGGCAGTACGCGCTGAAGGTGATGCCACCGAATATGAAGGCATCGGCGTACCTGTCCAGCACATGGTCCACCAGGTCGCCCTGCTTCGAGGCCAGGCCAGTGGACCGGGCGACGTATCCGTCAAGCGCGTCGAAGAGGGAGTTGAGGATTATGAACAGGAAGGCCAGGAGCAGCAGCTTGTCGTTGTACTCCCCCGCGGCCCAGATCGTGAAGCCCCCGGCGATGGCGCAGATGATGGCGATCGCGGACAGGGTGTTGGGGTGGACGCTGATGAAACGCTCCGATATGGCGTTGAGATAGGGGTCCGCCACGGACCTGTACTTGTTCAGTACCATTCCATTACCTCCTCCGACCAATCGACACGACCCGCCTCGAGGTCGGCCTCTCCCCCGTCAAGGGCGTTGGCGATCCTGTTGGCCGTAACGTCGGGACCCTCCGAGGTGGTGTCCGCCTCCAGGACTGGAACGGCGGGTTCCAGCTCCATCGCCTCCACGAGTATCACTCCCACCGCCTCGGCCTCCAGGTTCTCCCTCACCTTCGACTCGGGCCATCCCCTTGCCTCCAGTCGCTGACGGAGTGTGCGCGGCGAGGTCCGGAGCACGACCACCTGGTCGCAGGTCATCAGGTGGGAGAGGTGGCTGACGAGCAGTATGTTCCCGACCGTCGGGAGCGACCGTACCTCCATCGCGACGGCGTCACTAAGGAGGTCCACATCCACCTCGTCCGTCTGACGGTTCTCGTCCCGTCCCACGACCGCGCCCTGACGACGGGCGAGCTCGGTGAGCTCGATGGTTTGCCAACCCATACCAGCCAGGTGACCCGCGATAGTGGTCTTGCCGGTCCCTGGCGTCCCCGTGAGGCTTACTACTCTCGACATGTTCGTCCTGCAGATAACTTCCACGCCCTTAACCTTTATTGCCCCCGCCCACCGGTGGGTGGACCCGACCGAGGCGTGACCACCGACATCGTGGACACACCTCCACACGTACAAATGCAACATTTACACATGTGCATAGGCAAGCTCATATACCTGCAACACGGATTCGGCGTCGCCACGAGGAGGCTACGCCTTGCCACGGCTAATCCAGCTGCGTAACATAAGGGCCAAGGACATAATGTCCGAGAGGCTCATCATCTGCCAGAGGACCGAGAGGCTCTCCGAGGTCCTCGGCCGCATGAAGAAGATGGACATCCATGAGCTGCCGGTCGTAGAGGGTGGCAAGCTCCTGGGCATGGTCTCCTATGACATGTTCATCAAGCGAAAGAGCCTGCCCCTGACCACCACGGTGGAGAACCTGATGGTCACGCCCCCGAAGGTGGATGTGAACGATTCCATCACCAGGGTGGCGGAGGTGATGCTCGTCAACAACTTCCGGGCGGTCCCGGTCACCAGCGCGGGGGAGATCGCTGGCATTGTCGCCAGGGAGGACATCGTCCACAGCCTGAGGGGATTCTCTCAGTTGGACCAGATCGATGTCAGGGATGTCATGTCACCCAAGCCCATCACCATCAAGGAGATCGATGACGTGGAGCTGGGCCGAAGCATCATGAGGGACCTGGACGTCCGCAGCATCCCCGTCATCGACAAGGAGGGTAGGCTCTCCGGGGTCATCGGCGTCAAGGACCTGATGGCCTACTACAGCAGGGAGAGGGGCCAGAAGCGGTCCGCAAAGGGTAGTCCCGGTGACGCCGTGAGCCTCTCGATATCCGTTGGCAGCCTGATGAACACCCCTGCCATCCACACCGACATGGACTCCCACATGGCCAACGTGATCGGGCTCATGTCCGACCATCACATCAGCTCCGTGGTCGTCGTGGAGGACATGGAGCCCATGGGCATAGTCACCCACATGGACGTGCTCGAGCTGGTGGCCTCCTACCAGGAGCGTCGGCAGGTGTACATCCAGATAACGGGCCTTGAGGAGCACGACCCAGACGTGTACGACGAGATGTACACCATCATAGAACGGCGCATGCAGAAGATCACCCCGATCGAGATGCCCCAGCTCCTGATGCTCCATTTCACCGAGCACCACCATCCAAAGGAGGCGCGCAACTACTCCATCCGGGCCAGGCTCTCCACCAACACCGGTCTGTTCTTCTCCGACACCTTCGATTACGACAAGTTCCGGGCCTTGGACCAGGTCCTGGACCACCTGGAGAAGCAGATAATAAAGGAGAAGGAGAAGTCCAGGGACCGCAAGAGGTGACGCCGGACCGCTCCGTCAAAGGTCCCAGTAGTCCTTGTGGACATCTATCACGCGATCCACGATGTCCGAGCCCATGCCCTGGGGGTCCTCCACATCAGTGAACTTGTAGTCCATGGTCCTTCCCGAGAAGCCCTCGTGGATCCCCCATACCACCTCGGCCTGGGCATCGATGTTGTAGCCGCCCTCCAAGAAGTACGTCGCACCCGGCAGTCCCATATCCTCGGCCATGCGGTGGGCCACCAGGTAGGCCTCGACGTAACCTTGGGACGAGAGGGATAGGCCCCCGAGGGGGTCGGCGTAGTGACCGTCGCCCCCCAAGCTCATCAGGATCGCCTTGGGCGTGAAGGCCTCGAGGACGGGCCTGATGACCCTGTCGATGGCGTCCCGCAAGGTGCCGTCGCCCATGCCTTGGCGTAGAGGGAAGTTGATGTTGAACCCCTCGCCGGTCCCCTCTCCCACGGATTCAACGGGCCCGGTCCCGGGGTAGATCCCCCACTGGTGGGTGCTTATGTACAGTACGGACTCGTCCCCGTAGAACAGGTCCGATGTGCCGTTCCCGTGATGGACGTCCAGGTCCAATATCGCCACCCTGGTGATGTTCTCCTCCTTCTGCAGCGCCCTTGCGGCGATCGCCACGTTGTTCAGGTAACAGAAACCTCCCGCGTAGTTGCGGCCGCTGTGGTGGCCCGGAGGTCGAGCAAGGACTATGTTGGACCTTCCATTGCTCAGGGTGTCCTTGGCCGCGGCGATGGATGCCCCCGCCGCCTTCTCGGCTATGCTGTAGGTCTCGGGACGTACGTACGTGTCCGGGTCGTACGGTCCCTCGCCGAAGTTCGCGAGCATGTCCAGATAGCTACCGTCGTGGACCCGTGTCAGCTGTTCCCGCTGGGCTGGCCTAACAGGAAGGACCTCTGCATCCAGCTCCCGCTCTTCCATCATCTGGAGGATCCTCACCAGGCGCTCCGGACATTCGGGATGGTAGGATGTCTGTCGGTGCTTTACGAAATCGTCATCATAGAAGAGTGGCATCGTGACCACCCCGATAATCACCTTCGCGGGTCATTATCCTTTCGTTGGCACTAGGGGTCATATCTCCGACCCCTCTCCGATCACGTCGGAAAGGGGTTCCTCGGGTTCCCTGGCCGATTGGGAGCCCGGACCCTTCCGCCTTCTGACCAGGCCGAGGACGTGACGGACATTGACGTCGAACAGTCGCCCGTACATCCAGGCGAAGATCACCACGCTGGCCACGAAAAGGGAGCCGGCGAAGACCTTGATGAAGAGCTGGGTGTCCAGGGCCTCATCGCCAGCGATCCGCAGGGAGATGTTGTACCAGTCATCGTTCCGGAGGGCTAGGTAGTACGTGTCCGTCCTGTGGGCTGTGTACTCGATCTCGCCCACATCCGTCTCCCTCGTGTCGATGACGAGCTCGTCCAGGGGTACGTAGCCCTTGCCCTGCTCCATGCTGGCCCTGTTGTCGCTGTCCAGGAGCTGGACCGTGACCACCCTACCTTCCAGCACCTTGACGCTTCCCTCGTCCACGACGACGCGAACGCGCATCAGCTCACTCTGCTGGTAAAGACCCAGGGAGCCGGTCCAAATGGAGTGGCTCCTGACCTCGACATCATCATAGGTCTGGTCGTACACCACGGCGGCCCCGTACCAGATACCGACGAGGACGGCACCCAGCACGACGAAGGATATGATTTGCCCCGCCCTGCGATCCAATTCGTGCACCCCGTACCTTCAGGCATCCCTGTCCAATCCAAGATGCCCTTTGACCTTCTTAATCGTACCGGAGGTGATGAGGGTCTCGGTCCTCGCGGGCCTTCCGTCCACCTCTCTGATGGACCTCATGCACTCGACCATCGCCTCCTGCTCCATGTGCAAGCATCGGACGATGCCCAGCTCCCCCGTGAACACGGTCAGGCGCTTCCTGTCCGGGAGGCCCGCCGCCCGCGTGGCGCCGTCGATGGCCCGCACCATTCCCGACCTGTCCGGTACGGGCCCGTTGTCCATCACCAGACGGAAGCCGATGTACCTCTTCCTCTCTCGCCGGTCGGGTCCCGCCATGATGCCATGCGATGATGTGACTGTGAGAAATAGATTGCGGCCGCGTAGCCTTTATCTAGCCATATATCGTACTCCGGTCGATTGAAAGAGGAGTATTGATACCGATGGCGTTCTCCAGCTGGGCCCTGAGCAACATCTTGGGACTCATCCTCGTCATGGTCCTCGCCATCTTCCTGTACGGCATCATGGCCCAGCTGTTCTTCGAGGTCCTTCCACCCGGTACGGACCCCCGGGCCGCGACCCTTGGCCCCTGCATCGTCGCGGGCATCGTCGCCTCAATAATCGGTGGTTTCCTCACGGCCCGCCTCAGGATATGGCTAGAGACGGAGTGAGCCCCGACGGGGTCCTCAGCCTTGGACCGCCCTGATGTGGCGTACGTCCCCCGCCCTGATCTCACGTATCTCTCCATCGCCGAGGTCGGCGATCAACGCGCCCCCGTCCCGGGAGACATCCCGGGCGGTCCCGACCAGCCGCTTGCCGCCCTCCGTGAGGGCGACCCGCTTGCCCAGCGTGATGCACCGTGACCTGTACTCGTCCATGGCGGCATCGTCAAGCCCGGTGCTCAACCTAGACAGCAGATGGACCATGACCTCGACCAGGATGGGCTCGAGGTCCAG
>JAUVEQ010000244.1 GCA_030594725.1 Methanobacteriota archaeon | reverse complement strand
CCGGCCGAGGGCGTCCTCCGAGCAATCCAGCACCCGGTCGTCCCCCTCCAGGTCCAGGGATCCCAGGAAGGCCTGCGAGACCTCCTCCGTGACGGCCTTCTCCTCCTCCTCGTCGGAGAGCAGCAGGATGGCGAAGACCTCGGTGCCAGGCCGGATGCCGACCCGCTTGAAGGCCAAGTCCACCTGCCGGACGCCGGCGGCGCACAGGACCCACTCCACCCAGAGGGTCCGGGCCATGTTGTCCCCCCTCTCGAAGGCCCGTCGGGCATGGACCAGGGCGCTCTCGAGATGCACCCGGCCGCAGACCGCGCCGGCGTCCATGGCCTGGGCGGAGAGGTCCACCGACCCCGCGGCCCGCTGGAGGTTGCGCATCCACACGTCCACGTGCTCCACGGGTGCCCCGCGGGCGCCCAGGAATGCCTCAGGCGTCGTCGCCACCCCCCGGACCGAAGCTGGAAAGGGACGTCTGGGAAGGCCCATCGTCAGCAGCTGGCTCGGGTTCCTTCCCCGTCGGCTCGGTGGTGGCGGGGACATCCTGGCCCTCCTCGACGACCTCGGCCTCGAAGGTGGTCCCCCGGGTCTCTGCGGGCATCTCCCCACCATACACCTGCTGGATGATATTGTTGGCCATGGCCTTGCCGATGCCAGGTATCGAGGCGAGCTGGTCGGTGGTGGCGGTCTTGAGGTCCCCGGGCTTCCTGAAGCCCTTGGCGTGGAGGGCCCTGGCACGCTTGCGGCCCACGCCCTTGAGGCTCACCAGCGGAAGCAGTTCCTCACGGATGCCGTAGCTCACCCGCTTCTCCAGGTTCCGGAGCCTGCGGGACAGGTCGTTGTAGCTGAACAGTCGGGCGATCTCGCTGGCGGCGTAGAGGAGCCATCGGCCGTTGTCCACCTTTGCCCGGATGTCCCCGGGGCCGATGTTGAACTTCACCGATATGCCATCCTCGGAGAGCTCGCCGATCCAGTCGGAGAACATCGAGCCGGTCTTGACCTCGGCCAGGAAGTCCTCCCGCTCCAGCTCCTCGTCCACGTCCTCCACCAGGAACTCCTCACGGTGGCGTTCGGCCAGCTCGCCCACGATCTTGTAATCGGACCGGCGGAGGAAGAAGGTGGACAGGTCCGGTGTGGTGCATATGGCGGTGAGCCAGGCAAGGTCGCTGACCTCATCGCGCAGGCCCGCCCGCTGGACCGCCTCGCGCAGCAGCACTGCCGACAGGGGGTCGACGTACAGGTCGGACACCCTCCGTCCGAACTTGGTGGGCCACAGGCGTTTGCCGTCCCGGGTGATGAGCTCCTCGTCCTCCAGGAACTCCAGGGCCCGGTCCATGCGTTCCTGCAGGGTCCACGATTCCGCCTGGTACGCGTAGAAGGTGCTGTCGATGAACCGCACCAGGTCGTCATCCTCCGCCACCAGGCCCGTGGCGATGGAGGCCAGGACGTGGGACCGGAGGGCGGCCTCGGTGCCCAGCTTGGAGTAGATGCGCTCGGGCTCCCCCAGCAGGTAGCGCTCCAGCAGCTCGCTGCGCTGGCTCTCGGTCTTGGCCACCAGGATCGCCTGGCCTTCGGTGTCGTACTTGGGCCGACCCGCCCGGCCCAGCATCTGCTTGATCTCCAGGACGGGGATGGGCAGGTTGCCGTACATCGAGTCGTAGCGGCGCACGTCCCGGACCACGACCCGCTTTGCAGGCAGGTTGATGCCCGCCGCCAGGGTCGGCGTGGCCACGATGCAACGCAGCTTCCTCTCCTTGAATGCCGTCTCCACGGCCCTCCGCTGGGCGGGGGAGAGGCCGGCATGGTGGAAGGCCACTCCAGACGAGATGCAGTTGGCCAGCTTGTCGGCCACATGGGTCGTCTCGGCGTCGGCCCTGCGGAGCCTCGAGGCCGCGTCCTTGAGCGCGGCCAGTTCGTCCTTCTTCAGGACCTCGCGTAGATAGAGGCCGAGCCGCTCTGCCAGGGACTCCGTGGACTTGCGCGTGTTGACGAAGACCAGGGACTGCTCTCCCGCTAGGGCGCTGGCGTTCACCACCGATACCACACCGTCGTCGAGGAAGGGGAACTCCTCCCGGGTGTTGTCGGTGTACATCACCTCACCGTCCAGGAACACCCCCTCCTTGAGGACGACGGGGCGGAAGTCCGACGTCACATGGGAGGCATCCAGCCACTCGGCGATCTCCATCGAGTTCTGGATGGTGGCCGAGAGGGCGATGATCTGGCACTTGGGATTGATGGTCCGGATGCGGGCCAGGAGGACCTCCAGTGTTGGTCCCCGCGAGGGGTCGTGCATGAGGTGGACCTCGTCCGCCACCACGACGGACAGCTTCTCGATCCAGTTGAGGTCGTGCCGGGACAGGGAGTCGGCCTTCTCCGAGGTGGCCACCACCACGTCGCACTTCTCCAGCGAACGGCCCAGGTCGTCGTAGTCGCCCACCGACAGGCCCACTGTGAGACCCAGGTGCTCGAAGGCCTTGAAGTCGTTGTACTTCTCCTCGGCCAGGGCCTTGAGTGGCACGATGTAGAGGGCCCGCCCGTGGGCCAGGACCTTCTTGAGCACCCCCAGGATGGCGACCAGGGTCTTGCCCGAGGCGGTGGGGATGGCCAGCACCAGGTTCTTGCCCACGAGGGCGTACTGGAGGGCGTCTGCCTGGGGGGGATACAGCTCTCGGATGCCCTGGGAAAGGAGCTCGTCCCGGACCTTGTCAGGTATGTCCAGGTCCTCCACCATGTTCGGGGGTTCCACGCCAGACTTCGGCATCAGGAGCGGATTAAGGCGAGAGGGGTATTAAAGGTTAGTTGGGGGAGTGGTGGGTGGGAGTGCGTTCAGAAGATGAGGGGCAGGGTCACAGAGGCCGCATTGGACCCCCGGTACATTACGGTGACCTGGCCGGCCTGATACGACCGGCTCATGCTGGTGATCTTGATGGCATCCCCCACATCGGCCTCGTTGGCGTCGCCTCCCCTCTCCACGTACCATGCCTCGACGGCGCTGCCGTAGAAGCCGCTGTCCTTGGACAGGGGCGTCACCTGCAGGAGCACGCCGCCAGAGTTGTCCTTGACCATGACGGTCATGTGGATCCACTTGACCTCGTCCTCGTTGGTGGTTATCTTGAGGATGTCCAGGGTGACGTCCCACACGTCACCGCCATCGGTGGACCGCTTGTCCATGTCCGGAACCGAGAGGGATAGTGTCGTGGGGCCGGTCTCGTCGCCGCCATCGCTGATGCAGCCAGCGACGAAGGACGGAAGTACGATGACCAGGATGGCTATGGCTTCCAGCTTCCTATCGTGGTTCTTGAAGAGCGTTACGGACATTGCGATCCCCCTCGATTGCTACGGCGAGGACCATGGGCCCGTCTCGTAATAATAGTTGCCCAGCGGATGGGTTCAGTCCAGAGTGAAGGCAAGTTCAAGTTCCTCGGTCAGGGAGTGGACCTCCCCCTTGACCTCCTCGCCCGCGGAGGCCCTGATGACCAGGTCCGCCACGGTGGCCATGTCCTTCTCCACCAGGCCCTTCCTCGTCATCTCGTTGGTGCCCAGCCGGCACATGGCGTCCACGATGATGTCCTGACCCTCCAGGCGGATGGCCAATGCCTGGGGGTCCATGCCGGTGCGCTCCTCGAATGCCGCGGTGTCCAGCATCATCTGGTGGGACTCGGTGTAGTCCCGGTCGGCGTAGCGGACGGGGAGCCCGCCCTCGTCCAGCGCGCGGGCCAGGGTCTTGGCGTTGGAGATGACCTGGTATGCGTACCGGGCGCCGTAGACCTTCATCTCCTCCAGGGCCACTCCGAGGGCGGCGATGCGGTTCCAGTGGGCGTTGTCCTGGGTGGTGAGGGTGAAGCTTGCTCGCACCCGTGCCATAAGCTCCGGGTCCCTGGCGACCATCAGGCCACCCTGGGGGCCGAAGAAGGTCTTGTGGGTCGAGCCGAAGAGCAGGTCGCTGCGTTCCACGGCGTCGGGCTGGAAGTGGCCGCCGGCGATGAGGCCCATGGTGTGGGACCCGTCGTACAGCAGGTGGGCTCCCACCTCCTTGCACGCCTCGTCGATGGGCTCCAGTTCGGGCGGGAACAGGACGAAGCTCTGGTTGATGACCACGGCGTCGGGCCGGGCTCCTCTGATCCCGTCCACGGCGGCCTCGGTGTCCACCTGGAACCTGCTCCCGTCCCAGGGGAGGTCCATGGCGGTGTAGCCCATGAGGTCAGGAAGGTGGGGCGGGTGATAGCCGTCGTAGCCTCCGTCGTCGGGAAGGAGGGACATGACAAGCCCGCCATTGGGCACCAGGGCCGCCAGGGCGGTGACGCCGGCGATGTGTCCCGACAGGGGCCTGGCCGTGGCGGCCTCGGCGTCGTAGACCTCCCGGAGCAGCTCCTCGACCCGGTCCTCGACGGCCTCGGTCCATCGGGTGCCCCGGTAGGCGTTCTCGATGACGTGGCCGTGGAGGTACGCGTCCACGCGGAAGGTGTACCTGTGGCCCAGGTCCGAGGCCAGGGCGGCCCTTACGGCTGGGGAGGTGACGTTCTCCGAGGGGATGAGGTTGAGGCAACGGGAGCGCCAGGCCTCGTGCTCTCCTACCAGGTCGGCTATGCGGTCCATGGGGGCGGAAAGGCTCCCGCTCACGGAAAACGTTTTGGGTGTCGCGGGAGGCTAGGGGCCTCACATGCCAAGGTCGCGGTAGTCCTCGCCGGTGATGCGACCGCCGTCCATGTAGGGCGTGAAGCCCGGAGGCAGGGACTCCTCGTCGTCTCCCTCGTGCTCCATTATGATCTCCAGCAACATCCGGACTATCTCACGGAGCTGGCCCACCTCGTTGCGCAGGCTCTCCACCTGCTTCATGATATCCTCGGTATCGGAATCCATAGAA
>JAUVEQ010000269.1 GCA_030594725.1 Methanobacteriota archaeon | reverse complement strand
CTGGACGGCGTGGTCGAGCCGGGAGAGTACGAGTACTCCGTCTCCTGGAACTTCGGCAGGTACGTGCTCCACTGGCGCATAGACGAGGACACCGTCTCCTGGGCCATCGTGGCCCAGACCGAGGGCTGGGTCTCCATCGGCTTCGACCCCGAGGACATGATGCAGGGGGCGGACTTCTACTTCGGATGGGTGGACCGGGGCGAGGCCCACATGATCGACGCCTACTCCACCGGGCCCACGGGCCCCCACCCGCCCGACACCCACCTGGGCGGGACCACGGACATACTGGCCTTCAACGCCACCGAGGCCGACGGCACGACCACCCTGGAGTTCTCCAGGTTGCTCGTCACCGGGGACCCATGGGACAAGGACATCCCCACCTGGGGCGAACTGAAGATCATCTGGGCCATGTCCGACGCGGACGACTTCGCCGCCTCCCACCCCGTCAACGGGACCGACACCATCCTCATGGGTCCCGGGGGACCGCCCCCCGTGGCCGACCTGGACGGGGTCGTGTCCGAGGGAGAGTACGACTTCGTCGCCGAGGTGGCGGGCGGCGACATGAGGATCCACTGGCGCGTCGACGGGGACCAGGTCCACTTCGCCCTCGAGGCGAAGACCACCGGCTGGGTCAGCATCGGCCTGGACCCCAAGACCATCATGCAGAACACGGACATGATATTCGGTTGGGTGGACGGCTCGGGCACCGTGCACATCGAGGACGCATGGTCGACGGGCACCACTGGACCCCATCCTCCTGACACCGACCAGGGAGGGACCTTCGACATCATCTCCTTCGGCGGTACCGAGGCGGACGGCTGGACCACGATAGAGTTCACGCGGAACATGACCACGGGAGACAAGAAGGACAAGCCCATCCCCGATGGGGAGCTCAAGATCATCTGGGCCTGGGGAGACAACGATGATTGGAACAGCAAGCACTCCCGGGTGGGCTATGCCACCCTGGACATCGCCACCGGGGAATCGTCTTCCGAGGAGTTCTCCTTCAGGTGGCTCCTCCACGCAGCCCTGATGGTCTCGGGCATGGCGTTGATGTTCGTGGGCTTCTACATCATCCGCAACAAGAAGAAGTACAAGGGATGGCTCGACCTCCACAAGAAGGTGATGGCCGCTGGGGCCCTCCTCGCGGGGGTAGGGCTCATCACAGGCATCACCATGGTGATGCAGGGCAGCGGTGTGCACCTCCGGGTCCCCCACACATGGATAGGGGTTCTGACCCTGGTATTCCTCACGGTCACCCTGGTGGTGGGCTTCGTCTACATCAAGTCACCGGGAAAGCGGAAGAAGAAGCTGAGGCCCAACAAGATATGGATGGGCCGGATGACGATAGCGTTGATGGTCGTCGCCTTGGCCTTTGGTATCCTGACGGTGCTATTTGACCTGTGAGACCCAGGCGGCTGCAGGATCGCAGACCTTCATTGAGCCCATGAGGTCCGCAGCGCCCACGGCGGGCAAGGAGGAGCTCCTCGCCAAGCTGGAGGAGCGCTTCATCCTGGGCGAGATCTCGGAAGAGGCCTACAAGGAGCTCAAGCAGAGGTACGGCGGTTAGAGCGCCTGGCCGCCCCGGGCCTATCGTCGCCCAGCCATCATCTCCAGCTTGCCTGGGAAAGATTATTATACAGAGCTATCTCCTTAATCGCCTAGGCTGAAGAAGGGGATGGAATGAGGAAGAGATTACCAGTACTGCTCGTCGTCCTGCTGTTCATCTCCGGCCCTGGAGCCCAGTTCGGTGGCTCGGAGGGAGGAGGGGGCGACAGAGGCATCGAGCTGTTCGACGACTCCGACATCTGGACCGACCCCCTGGACGACCTCTCCCACGTATTCGTCCCGTCGGGAGGGCTGGTGAGGACGGAGGTGACGGGAGGCCAGGCACAGCTCAAGGCCGGCCAGAGCACCGGCTGGATCGCCTCCTCGATCATCTCGGCCAAGGCGGGCATGAGGTACGACTACGTGTTCATCGACGCCTACACGCCGGGCAACAGCTACATCAACATATCCATCCTGAACGCCTCCGAGGAGACCACCGAGATCGGGTTCGCCAACGAGACCATCGGGGGCTTCAAGCTCAGGGAGGGGCCCTACCTCTCGATATCCTCGATAAGCTGGAGGACGTATCCCAACATCCGCATCCAGGCGAACCTGGTGGCCGACGGCACCGACAGACCCGTCCTCTACGCCTGGTCCCTCCACTACCTCGGCCTCGAGGTCTGGCGGGACGACTTCGTGTGGCCGGGCAAGATATCGGAGCACAAGGGCCTCAACTTCACCGACGGGGGCCTGGAGGTCAACCTGACCTCCCTCTCCGGGTCGGGGGGAGGAGATTACGAGGAGTTCCCCCCCATCGCAACATCGGGGGACTCCGGAGGACCCAACGTCTACTACCCCAACGCCCAGCGGGATGACTACAATGCCAGGACCGTCATCGGCATCGGGGGCTGGTCCAACAGCCTCGCCTACGACGACCTGAACAACGATGGCTACTACGACCTGGCGGTCCAGATGTGGGTTGGCCGCGTCAGGATCCTGTGGGGGGACTCCAGCGGCACCTGGTCGCAGGCGGGGGCCACCACCCTGGACCACCCATCCGCGCCCCAGGAGGTCGCGACGGGGGACTTCAACGGGGACGAGTGGATGGACATCGTTGTCGCCTGCAACTCCGGAGGCGGGGACTTCTCCTACGTGTATCTCAACGAGGGGGACGGAAGCTTCGTCGACAGCGCGGACGTGACCATGAGCATGGACGCCACCAGTGTCTCCACGGGGGACCTGGACGGCGATGGCTACGACGACATCCTATTCTCCGACAGCGACAACGCCAGGGTGTTCCTGGGCGGTGACGGTGGACCCGACGCCACCGCCGACATAACCTTCTCCACGACCAACTGCAGGGACACCCACATCGAGGACATCGACGGTGATGGTCATCTGGACGTGATCCTGGGGGAGTACAACGCCGGCAAGGCGAGGATATACCTGGGTGACCGCAACGGACCGGACACCACCGCTGACTACTCGTTGAGCTTCTCCGACAGCGTGCGGGTCTGCGAGGCAGGGGACGTGAACGGCGACGGCTACACCGACGTCCTCTTCTACTCGGGATCGAGCACCAGCTACCACCTCTACATCTTCGAGGGCAATTCCCAGGGCTGGTCGGACAGCAGGAAGCACTCCGGAATTACCCACAACAACGGCGGCGACGCCCTCGACGTGGCGGACCTGGACAAGGACGGGTACGAGGACATCATGCAGGTCCAGGCCATCGGAGGCAACAACTACAACCTCGAGATATGGTTCGGCGGCAACTCGTGGCCGACCACGCCGGACATCACGAAGGTGGCAGGCTACGACAACAGCGTCCACGCGCTCATCCCCAAGGGCGGCGGTCACACCAGGGCCTACCGGGGCACCATCACCACCGAGTCCATCTCGCTGCCCTCGGCATACGAGCAGAAGTGGGACATGCTGGACCTCGTCGGGTCCATGCCGAACAACACCACGATGACGGTCTCGGTCCTGGACGCCGTCACCGAGGACCCCATAGCGGGGTACGAGGACCTGACCGCGTGGAACGTGGACCTTTCGGGCATCGACCCCGAGATGTACCGGGTCATCCAGGTCCAGGTGACCATCGCCAGCGAGTTCAACACCACCACCCCCGTCCTGGAGAGGATCCTCGTCAAGTGGATGGACCGCCGGGTATGGAGGGACGAGTTCTACGGCGATGGCAAGGTGGAGCGGATGCTGAACCTGGACGTGACGTCCGGCCAATTGGCCAAGGGCTCCATCGGCGGGCGATCCCCCGACCTCATCTTCCCGACCCTCCTGGGCGATGACTTCTACAACACCACGCCCCTGGCCTTCTCCGACGCGGGAGCCAACGACTACCTCGCCCGGAAACCCCTCGAATTCAATGTAAGGGGCACCTCGGCGGCGGACACCGCCGACGTGAACAGCGATGGCTACCTGGACATCGTGTTCTCGGTCCAGCAGACAGCGGCCATGGTCTTCGGGACCCAGAGCCCCCTCTACCTTGGCGGTCCCCTGGGCATGGCGGCGACGCCAGAGCACCGGTTCGACACGACGGGCGCCTCGGACGTGGTCCTCGCGGACATCAACGCTGACGGACACGTGGACGTGGTCTTCGCCCAGATGCAGAAGGGCTACGACGATTTCTCCGTCAACAGCACCCTGTACTGGGGCTCCGCCGATGGCTGGTCCGACACACCGGACGTCGAGTTCGTCACCAGGGGCGCCTCGGACGTGGAGGTCTTCGACCTGGATAACGACGACGACCTGGACCTGGCCTTCGCGTGCTATCGTGACGCGGGCACCGCCACCGACAGCATGGTCTTCCTCCAGGGAACCGAGGGCTTCTGCGCCACCGCCCCGGACCATACCATGCTCACCAGGGGCGCCACCGCCGTGGCGGCAGGGGACATCGACGACGATGGCAATGTGGACCTGGTCTTCGCCAACAGCATATTCCAGG
>JAUVEQ010000185.1 GCA_030594725.1 Methanobacteriota archaeon | reverse complement strand
TGTTCGGTCAAAGGGCCAATTATGTAGATTAAGCCTTCGATGGCACTTCTGGATGGTAATAAACGGCGCGAAAGTTATTTCAGTACTGGTATGCATTGTTGTTTCGGTCTCAGCCATGAGACCACATGCCCCATAACCCTTGGACCAAGAGGCCCATTCATGAGTGCACCCGACCCGGAGCGCCGCCCGCCGGGACCGAGCTCTCCAGAGGACGATAGAAGGTCGAGCAGGTCGATCCCTGGCGATCGGGTGAGCATCTTCGATGAGGAGCGCAGGCGCCTGAAGCACCGGCTCGAGCTCCAGGAACTGGTTCACTCCTTCAGTGACCAGATGAGGAGCCAACGCTCCATCGACAGCATCGCACGGGTCCTTACCGAGGCTGTGGCCGAGCTAACCAGCTTCCGGAACGCCATGCTTTCGGTTCTGGAAGAGGATGGTCGGACCCTCATCGGTGTAACCAGCTCGGGCCATAAAAGGACCCTGGAGATAGGATCCCGGCTGGCGAAGTCCTCGATCCACCGGATCCACTGCGACCTTTCAACAGTTCCAGCATACGCCGAAGCCCTGACAACGGGCGAGATCATCTACCACAGGACCAAGGAGGAGATCGTGAGCACCCTGTCGGCCCTTACCGGGCTCAACCCGGGGATCCTTGAGATCATACGAAGGACCATACGGATGAACATGGCCCTCACGGTCCCGCTTTACATCGGTGACAGGGAGACCGGGATGGTGCCCTTGGGCGTCATGGGTATATCCTCCACCAAGACCGAGGTCGACCCGGAGGATGTGAGGGTCGTTCAGATACTTGCCGACCAGGCCTCCTTGGCGATCCACAACGTCCGCCTGTTCGACAGGGTACGCCGGCAGGCCAAGCGGGCCGAGATCTCCGAGGGGCGTATCCGCAGGATCATGGACTCTGCCCACGACATGATCATCTCCTACGACGGTTCCGGGAAGGTCAAGTTCGCCAACAATGCCATACGGGAATCCCGTGTCTACTCGATGGAGGGTGAGCTGATCGACAAGGTCGCCCTGGACCGGGTACATCCCGATGACCAGGCCCGTCTTGTCGAGTCCTACCTAGGCCTCCACGACAACCTCACCATCAGGGGTATCGAGTACCGGATACGGGACACGAACGGGGATTGGCTCACCCACAACATCAACACCGCACTTGTCCAGGACGAGAACGGCAAAGTGATCGAGGTGGTCGCTTTCATCCGGGACGTTACGTCGGAGAGGCACGGGGAGAAGGAGATCGTCCGTCGCAACAAGGAGCTGGAGATCCTCAACGCCCTCATCACCAACCTCACCTCGGACATCGATTTCAAGGAGATGGTCAACCGCAGCCTGACCATCATCTCCGAGTTCACCGGTGCGGACATGGCCACGTTCATCTCCGTACGAGACCCCTCATCAGGCCAGCTCGATATCGTAAGTCACCTTTGGGTCCCTGACGAGTTCGCGGACTTCATGGAGGCCGACTTCCCCAAAGGGTCCGGATCTCCCCTCCTCATGGGAAACGATGTACAGGTCCTTTCGGACATGGAGACAATACAGCCCGAGTACCGTGATTACATCGATAGCTTGGGTGTCAAGACCCTTGTGTCGATCCCCGTGATGCTCCGGGGTGAGCCCATTGGATACGTCGTCGGTGGTGTGAAGGGACCCCTTGTCCTCGACGAGGAGGACATCGCTATCCTCAGAGCGGTGGGCGACCAGCTGGGGATCGTCTTCGAGACGGCCCGGCAGATGGCCGAATTCCATGACGATTGAGACGACCCGATGCCCAGGCCCGTCCCTTGGTCGGTCGAGAGAGAAGGATGGAGGTGGGGGCACTGGGATTCGAACCCAGATCAACGGGTATCCCCCAACGGAGGGAGCGACCCTCCGGGGATCCACGGTCACCGCTCCAGTTATTCATCATCGGCGGAAACCATCAGTATACCCGTGTAGCGTCATCCACGTAACTGGAGCCCGTGAGGATGCCTGATTACCCTATGCCCCCACGAAGGCGCCGGGTCCAGTGGAACGGGTGAAGGCCCGAGTCCCATAAAAACATGTCGGAGATTACTTGGTAATGTTCGGTCCAGGAATCTCATGGATGGATTTTACCGAACCAATCAATACCATAAAGATTATCAATCTTGGTGCCCAAGGCTAACGTAGTAACCCTCTGTCGAGAGGGTTTCAACCTGCAACGGGGTTTCGACCATGAGATGGAATCGAATAGCTGTAGCTGTGGCTCTGTACATGGTGATCGCATCTCTCGCACCCTTGACGGCGATGGCCGAGGGGGCTGACGAGGGTGACATGCAACCGTACGTCATCTTTCAAGGGTACACAGTAGAGATCAATGGGGCGTACGCGGTGACGGAGGTGACGCGCGTAATGGAGAATCCGTCGGACAAGGCCATCGCGTACATATTCGTCTTCAGCATACCCGAGGAGGCTTTGATATCCAACTTCACGATCATGATCGACGGCGTGACACATTACGCCGACGTCCTCGAGAGAGAGGACGCCCAGGAACGCTTCAACGCGTCCGTCGAGGAGGGCCGGGACTCTGGTCTCGTATCCTCGAAGGGGACCAACATATTCTCCTACAGCGTGTCCCTCTCACCCAGGGAGACCGTCCGTTCCACCTTGAGGTTCGAGCAGATGCTCCTCAAGGAGAATGGTTGGTACCGGTACGAGCTCTTGATGGCAGCTTCTAACGGATCCCCCAAGGCGGAGACGTTGCTAGTTGACGTGGCCATAACCTCGACCACGGACATCGACGAACTCCGGACCGAGGGCTACAATGGACAGCTTGATGTCACCGAGCCCCGGGGCATCACCGCCTCGGTCCATATGAGCCAAGAGGACGTGTCCCCGTCCGAGGACCTGGTGGTGGAGTGGTCCACCAAGGCCGGCCCGATAGAGGGAACGATGCTCTTTGGCGAGAAGGATGGCGCGGGCTACTTCGTCCACGTCTTCGATCCCGACCTGGAGGGGACCCGCGTCCCGAAGGACTTCGTCTTCATCCTCGACACCTCAGGGTCTATGGGAGGCACCAAGATCGACCAGGCTAAGAGTGCCCTTCGAAGTATCTATGGTGGACTGCATGATGAGGACCGTTTCTCCTTCGTTTCCTTCAGCCGCAGCGCGAGTATCTGGAAGGACCATCTGGTCAAGGCGTCCGATGGAAATATTGAAGAGATCAAGGGTAACCTGAGCCGCCTGACAGATGGAGGTGGCACGAACATACACTCTGGCGTCGTTGCGGCCCTGGACATCTTCAAGAACGATGGCGATGCAGTCCCGGTGATCGTCCTTCTGACGGATGGAAGGGCCAATGTTGGCCTGTACGAAAGGTCTGAGTTCCGAAGGGATGTCGCCGAGAGGAACACGGTGGACGCGTCCATCTTCTGCATCGCCTTCGGTAATGGTGCCGATTGGCCATTCCTCGAGGCCCTTGCCCTGGAGAACAGCGGCAAGGCAATATGGGTCAAAGAGGACGAGAACGCCAAGGATGCCATCAAGGACTTCACCAAGTCCTTCAGCACCCCGTTGGTCGCCGACCTATCCTTCGAGTACGGTGATGGCGCCACCGACGTCTACCCCACCTCGTTCCCCGCCCACTACGAGGGCTCCGAGGTCCTGCTGGCGGGACGTTATCCCCTCTGGCTGGAAGAGCTATCGCTGGTAGTGAGTGGCAGATCCGGCGATGGTGAGATCGCCAAGCAGGCGACCTTTAGCATCGATGGGGCAGAGAAGCTGGACTTCGTCCCCCGCTTCTGGGCCTTCCAGCGGATCCAGTACCTGCTAGGCCACATGAAGTACAACGGCACCGACAATGCAACCATCGACGAGATAACAGAGCTGGCAATAGAGTTCCAGTTCGTAACGGAGTATACCTCACTGTACGTGGAGCTACCTATAGAGATGATGGAGACCTCCCCGATAGAAGTATATCCGGATCACAGTTCGTACGGTAGTTCAACTTTGAGCATGAAGGGTCCGACGTTGTTGAATGGTGGACCTTCCAGGTCCTCATCAGGGGATTCTGTCGAAGGCTCATCAGCGGATCCTGCCGGAAGTCCATTAGATGATCCAGGTGCAAGCCAATCGGATGAATCTGCTTCATCCATGGATACGCCAGGCTTTATCGGGTTCGAGCTTCTGCTTGCATTTATCGTCATCGTGTCGATAGGGTGGGCCACAAGAAGGTCCCAGCGTTGAGGGGAATATCCAAGGGGGTCCAGATGGCCCCCCTCCAGACCCCTCTTCGGACCAAAGGTTAATCTCACTCGGTGCCGGTTCGGGATACCGTCATTTCGGAGGAGATTTCGCATGGAGGTCACACTCAAGTACGGACACGGTACCCAGACCGCGACTATCCCGGACGAGAACTACATCGGCGAGCTCAACGTCACCAGCGACCTGCCAGGGGCAGAGGACCCCTATGCGGAGGTCCTTCGGTCGCTACGCGACCCCATCGGGACCCCGCCCCTGGCCGAGATGGTCAAGGGCGTGGGAACGGTCGCCATCGTGGTCAACGACCACACCAGGAAGACCCCCACCCGTCTCATCCTCCCTCCCGTGCTGGACGAGCTTAACGCGGCTGGCGTGCCAGACAGCGCGGTCACCGTCATCTTCGGATGCGGCACCCACAGGGATGTCACCGAGGAGGAGGCAGAGTACCTCCTGGGCGACAACTGCTTTGGACGGGTTAAGTGGGAGAACCACGAGCACAAGGCCGACGACCTGGTCGACCTGGGCGACAACGGCCTTGGCAACAACGTATGGATCAACCGGACCTTCGCGACCGCGGATTTCCGGATCCTCATCGGCGACATCGAGTACCATTACTACGCGGGCTACTCGGGCGGCCGCAAGTCCGTGCTCCCCGCGGTGGCGGGCGACAAGACCATCCAGCACAACCACGCACAGCTGCTCCACCCCAATGCCACCACGGGCAACCTGGTGGACAACCCGATACACGAGGACATGGTCGCCACTGGCCGCCTGGCCAAGTCCGAGTTCATGGTGAACACCGTGAACAACACCAGTCGGGAGATAGTCAGGTCCTTCGCCGGCGACCTGGAGGCCGCGCATATGGAGGGGGTGAAGATGGTCGATTCGATGTACAAGGTCACCATCCCAGGCCCCGCTGACATCGTGGTCGTGAGCTCCGGCGGGGCCCCGAAGGACCTGGACATCTACCAGGGGACCAAGTCGGTGGACAACGCGCTGCGGGCCGTGCGGAAGGGCGGCGCCCTGATCGCGCTCCTCGAGGCCCCCGAGGGCCTGGGCCACAAGGTGTTCGACAGCTGGATCCGCGAGTACGGGTCCGTCGAGGAGCTGGAGGACCGGGTGAAGCACGCATTCGTGCTGGGCGGCCACAAGGCCTACTACATCCGCAAGTACAACGCCCACGCGAAGGTCTTCCTCGTGACCTCCCTGGACACGGATATGGTCGAGGGCGTTCTGGGTCTGGTCAAGCCGAAGGACTTCCAAGAGGCGATCGACATGGCCTTCGACCACGTGGGTCATGACGCGAAGGTGCTCGTCATACCCGTGGGTGACAAGATCCTGCCATGTCTGGCGGACGGCGAGTGCCCGGTGGTCCCGGAGAACGGTCCGAAGGCACAGGCGTGAGTTCAGACCTTCGGCCTCGGCAGCAGTCCCGCCTCTTCGGTGAGCTTGGGGACCAGCTTCTCCCACATGATGGCCATTATGTGAACGCCGTGGTTGCCCTTCACGGTCCTCAGCTGCTCGATGAGCTCCAGGGCTATCTTCCGCCCCTCCTTCTTGCCCTTCTCCGCCGCCTTCATCCGCTTGACGACTTCGTCGGGGACGTAGATGCCCGCCACCATCTTCTGCATGTACTTGGCGGCACCTGCCGACTTCAATGGCACGATGCCTCCCATCACATGGACCTTGTCGAGCAGGCCCCGGTCCCGGGCCTCCTCCATCCATTCCTCGTAGCGGGCCACGTCGTAGATGACCTGGGTCTGGATGAAGTCCGCCCCGGCGTTGATCTTCTTGGCGAGCCGGGTCACGCGGAACGACGTGGGGTCGCCAAAGGGGTTTGCGGCCGAGCCGAGGAACAGCTGGGGCACGCCCTTGAGCTCGTTGCCGGACCAGTCCTTCCCCTCGTCCCGGAGCTGCCGGAGCATGCTCAGCATCTGGAGGGAGTCCAC
>JAUVEQ010000092.1 GCA_030594725.1 Methanobacteriota archaeon | reverse complement strand
CGATTCTACGTCTACGACGAGGTCGACCACGAGCCATGCCTCTCCATCAGAGACATTGAGCTGCAACTCGCTGCCACCATGCCAGTCTGGTAACGGGGTGATCGAGAGCCTTCCGTTCTCCAGTTCCATCACCAGTTCCGTCGTTCCGACGATCTCGTACACGAGGTCGTCCCCGTCGGGGTCGACGAAGTGGTCCGCCAGACGGATCGTGTGCGTATCGTCATCCTCCAGCATGTGGACCGGTCCCAGGGGAGCAAGGAGCCTTGGTGGCGTGTTCCCTATGGTCACGGAGGCCTCGACGATGCCACCAAGGTCCAGCCCGTCGAAGGCCTGCACGGTGACCCTCCACACCTGTCCCTTGACCGTATCGTTGGAACGGACCTTGGGCCCGTCCATGTCGGCAGCCTGTCCGTCGCGATACCAGATGTAGTTGTAGTCCAGGTGGGATGTGTCCCGGTCGTAGGCCTGGCGCACGATCTCGCAGGTAAGGTCGTCCGCGGAACCGGGGGCCTCGGGTGATATGGCGATCGATGGGGTCCCCGGTGGATTGTTGAGGACCCTGACCAGGTCGACCGCCTCCAGGTACTCGGACGCCACCATGTCGGAGTCGATCGCACGGACGCGGAAGCTGTAGTTACCAGCGGGGTCGTCCCGGGTGGTGGTGAACGTGACCGTCCAGACGGCACCATCCCATTCGGGGATGCTGAGCCGGTCCGAGAGCCAGCCGCCAGCTCCGGATGGCTGCATCTGGACGTTGACCTCCATATCCCCCGGGAGGTCGAACTCGTCCTCGACCGATATCGTCAGGGTGGTGGAGTTCGTGCGATAGATGACGTCGGCGGCGGTATCGATGGTGAGGACCTTCGGCGGAGCGGGGAGCCGTTCCGTCCAGTTGATCTCCATATGGGCGAGGTACATCCTCATCCAGTCGTTCTGATTTCTGAGGTAAGCATCCAGGTATACCTTGGGATGCTCACGGGCGTTGACGGTTGGCGATATGGTCAATGACCCACCCTCATCCGCTCCCGTTCCCCGCCAGAGGACCTGGCCGGTCTCCACGTCGACCAGCTGGAACTCCACCGATTGCCCGGTGTTGGGCGAGCCGCGGGACATGCGGTAGCTCACGGTGCTCCAGTTCCCAGCACTCGATGGGTCCCCCACATCGATGACCGATGACCTTACCGAGCCGACGCCGGGTCCGAACATCTCTCCGCTCGACACCGCGACGGGCCTGTCGGCCTCGTGAACGCTTATGCCCAACGACATGCGGTAGTTCTCAACGATGTAGCCAATGTCCGGGCCGTGGCCAGAATCCCCGGTGGCCGCTATCGCCAGATCATCGTACGCGTCCCCAGCCGAGACGATCGTGACCACATCCACTCCACCTGCGATGCGAACCGTGGCGTTGAGGCCCGACCCGAAGGGAGCCAGCTGGATGGTGACCTTGTCGTCTCTCACGAGGACCACGTCGTTGGTGCCGTTCCCGTTCCAGTCGGCATAAGTGATGGCATTGGATGTTGGACCCCAGCTGTAGTCCGGGTTGTTGCCGAGCCCACCTGCTCTACCAAGGTAGACGTTGACATAATCGGCTACTCCGGGTTGACCCCCGAATGCAATGTCGTCGTACCAATCGTCGGATAGGTTCCCAACATGGACCGAGATTGGTATGCCTACATCCATCTGGCTCAACCGTTTCCAGTCCGTGTCGCCGTAACCGTCCTCGCCGCCCCAGAGAACGAATGCACCCTGGCTGTAGGAACCGGGCCCGAGCCCCAGTCCGAAGTCGATCCATCCGTCACCGTTGATGTCCCCCGCGTCCACAGCCGATGCGGCCGTGTCCCTCAGGGTGATAACCATGTCCGGGCTCGAATTCCATTCATCGCCATCCTTGAGGTAGACGATGAGCTGGTCAGCGGGATCCGATGGTGTGCCGTTGGTCTCCAGGAGGATGACGTCCAGGTCACCGTCGTCCTCCATGTCCTCGACCATCACCGCCTTGAAGACGCTGTCACCACTTGCATTGGGAGAGTGGGCAAAGGTCCAGGTAGGTGCGTTGCTGAAGCCCCCTGGCGTTCCCTTGTAAGCGGTGGCATTGATGTCCGGAACGCCGCTTGTGAATATCACATCGGCGATGCCGTCCTCGTCCAGGTCCGTCACCACGACGTCCGTGGCGTTGGAGGTGGGTATGCTGGCGACGTTGTAGCCGTCCATGTACAGGTTGCTGAAGACCTCGTGGGTGGACCCGTCGAAGGACTCGGCGAAGGCCACGATGTCCGTTACCCCCGCCTTGCCCTCCTTGTAGACATCTCCCGTCTCCCTGACGACGCCTACCGTGCCAGTGACCTTGAGGTCGGTCAGGAACTCGGCCCGCCAGGTGCGCTCGGGGAGCCACTTGACGCCCCAATCGAGGAGCACGCTGGACCTGTCAGGATCGCCCTCATGGAACCTCGCCCTCAGGCGTATCTTGGGATAGTTTCCCGGGGCGATGATGGAAAGGTCCAACTCGTCCGCCTGGAGGTTCACCAGCCCGGAGATGGGCTGGGAGGTCGAGGCATCTATGATGTCGATGCGGACCGGGTCCCCCCGGCTGTACTTGTCCATCTTGAGGTAGTCCCAACGATGCCCCTCCGGCAGGGTTATGTCCTCGGAAACGAGGACATTGGTCGCGTTCCTGCCCCACAGGGCGGTATGGGGAACGGCCTCCTTGGAGATGGATGACGATGACCATCTGAACTTGCACACGGCTCCGCCCGTGTTCTCGTAGTACTCTATCCTGATGTCGTGAAGGCCCTCCGTGAGGTCTATCTGCCCGCTGTGCTCGGTGGGGCTCTGGGTGTGCCACTCGTCGATGAGCTGGACACCGTCGACCCACATGCGACCTCCGTCGTCGAGGACAAGGTAGAAGGTGTAGGTGTCGGGTGATGGGGCCATTATCTTGCCCTCCCAGCGTATGGAGAAGCGGTTGGCCCCCATGCCGGCGCTGGGCGCGCCGTTGCCCCAGTCGAAGTCTATGGTCTGGTCCAATCTCGTGAGCTCGAAGTTGGCAAATCCCAATGAATCGTAGTAGTCCCCCTCAAGACCCCCGGGGATGTGGGTCGTGACGGGCACGGCCATCCCGTCCCTCAGGGAGAGATCACCGCTGTCGCTGTCACGGCCGACACCCACGAAGGGGTCGTGCCACATGTCAGCGTCCTGTTGACCCAGCCTCCAGGACCGTAGCGTGGGGGGGGTCCCGACGCCCCCCGAGTGATCCAGTACTATCGCGAGCTGAAGCCTTCCGTGGGCCTCCACGTCGATGTCGTTGAGGTCGATCGCCAGGATGTCGTCCGGCGAATCGGCGACCACGCTGGCGACCAGCTGGCTGGCTGGATAGGCACCGGTGTCAGGGTCCCTCACCTCCAGGCGGACCTCCCCGTCATCCAGAGCGAATTCCGCCCATGCGAAGTCCCAGACCTTCCCGTAGGCGATCCCGATGGGAAGCGAGAGCAGGTAACCCGTCTGTCCTGCCCCACAGGTGAAGGCTCCATCCTCCAATGTCAGGTCCTTCGTGGCCTCGTAGGACCAGGAGAGGGTTGCAGAGCCCTCATTATATGGGGCCGCCATTTCGTCCCAGTACGTGCCAGCACCCGTGCTCGAGGGTTCATCTCCCGGGGTCCCGGGAGCCGTCGGCCCTTCCATGATCATGCTGCCCAACGGGGCGATGAGGATAAGGGCCGCGCAGAGAGCCATGAAGGTCCTTGGTTTCATCATGAGGATCTCCTCCAGGCAGGGACGGCTTGCGAATACCAGTTGCTGTTATTTATGCGTTGGTGTTTGTGGACACCACGCGTACGTGGCCGCGCATTCCCGATGGGGGCTGATTATCATCGCGTCCGCCTTATTACCGGAGGCCTCCATCGATGCCCCATGGTGGAAAGGATCGTCATCATCTTGGTATGTGCCTCCATAGTCGTCACAGGGTTGCTCATCCTGGTCGCTTGGGACTATGACGACCCTCCAATCAGGGCCACACCCGGGGAGGTGGCCGACCTTGCACCGGGAACGGAGGTCCTTGTGGAGGGATGGTTGGTCGACGGTGCCGGAAGCGGGGAGAACGCCTTCTCGATACTCCATCTCGAGGGTGAGGACGGGGAGACCGTCCGGCTCTTCATCATCTTCCCCGTGACCGACCTGGTCCAGGGCGACAGGTTGAGGGTGATCGGCAAGGTGGCCCTGTACAGGGGCGAGGTCGAGGTGGTGGTCTCGTCCCCCGAACATATCGAGGTGCTGCCCGATGGTGCGAGGGTCCACGAGGGGGCACTGGGCTCCCTCGTCGAGAGGCCATGGCTCTTCGAGGGTTCGGAGGTGACGATCCAGGTGGAGGTGGCGACCTGGCCGATGGAGGACCTGGATGGCGATACGCTGTGGTGCATCGTCACTGTTCCAGATGGCGATGGCGATGTCACGGCATTCGCCCAGCTGGGCCCCGACATCAGCGAGGGCATATTCGAGCCCGGGACAAGGCTGGACCTTCGGGTGATGGTCCGCTACGACCCCTCGTCGGGGTTCGTGTACCTCGAGGTACTTGGGCTGGCCTAGAGGCCCGGCTCCTTCTTGGAGGGCATCATGACGAAGACCACTATGAGGATCAGGACGACAGCGACGGCCACCCCTGCGATCACGAGGAACATCCCGATGCCGCTAGATCCGTCATCCTTCTCCGTGATGACGACCTGGAACTGGTTGAAGGCATTGAAGGTCGGGTCCTCGGAGAATACGTCTATGTTCAGGAAGGCATCCGGGCCCTTCTCGTCCTTCGGGACCACGATCACTATGGTCACCGTTCCGGTCTCGCCCTCCGCCACGGTGATGGTGATCTCCGTCTCGTCGGTCCAGTTGGCGACGGTGTTGCTCAGCATCACCGTGTAGGTGTCCGGGCCCTCTCCGGTGTTCTCGATGAGCAGGATGCACTCCACGGTCTTGCCAGGTTCGGTGACGACGGTGGCTTTCTCCAGGCTGATCGACACGCCGTTGACGACCACCTCGACGGTGAGTTCGACGGAATCCGAGGTCACGCCATCCTCCGAGGTCGCCGTCACGGTCATCTTGTAGATGCCCTCGGTGATGGTGGCGGTGAGGGTCAGGGTCACTCCCACAACGCCCGTGGCACCCTCGTCGACGCCCACCGGGCTGTCCCAGATGATGAGGTCCACCCAGTCCGCTCCCTCGTGGGAGAGGATGTACACATCCCGGTTCTGTCCGGTGTTCTCCAGCGTGATCACGAACTCGGCCTGGCCACCCTGGTAACCCGTCTTGACGGGTTCCTCGCAGGTGAGGATGATGCCGTTGACCTGCACGAAGATCGAGGTCGTGGCGCTGTCGTTGATCATAACATTGGCGGAGGTGGCCACCAAGGTCAGGTCGTAAAAGGTCTCGTCGGTGTCCTCTGGCGGGGTGACCTCGACGAGCACGTTCACTGTCTCGCCCTCGGCGATCATCAGTGTCTCGTCGGATAGGACGGACCACTGGGCAGACTCGCCCTCGAGGGTGAGGGTGTAGAGGTTCTCTCCCTGTCCTGTGTTGGTCACGTCGAACAATAAGCTCAAGGTGTCCCCCGGGAAGGTCTGGACCAGGTTGGATTGTGCATCCACGACGACCCCGTCCACCTGGACGTTCACGGTCATCGTGACGGATTCGCCGATCATGCCGTCCGAGGAGGTCACGGTGGCGTTCAACCAGTACGAGTCCTCGTCGGCATCGTCCGGCACGTCCACCAGCACCACGATCTCGGCCTCGCGGTTCTCTGGAACGGTGATCTGGGAATTGCTCAGTGAGGCCCAGGCCTCGATCGGGCCTGACAGTGTGATATCGTAGGTGTCCGCACCCTGTCCCGTGTTGTTGATCGTGATGATGAAGCTCACGGTCTCCTCGCGGAAGGCTTCGGTCTCCGTGGGATCCACCCGGACCTCCACTCCGTTGACCAACACGTCGATGTAGGTCTCCACCGTCTTGTTCACGACGGGGTCGCTCTCGGAGGTCACGGTCAGGTTCAGGTAGTAGCGTCCCTCGTCGGTCATCGCGGGGACGTGCACGTAGGCGGTGAAGTTGGACATCTCCGTGGGCTCGAGGGTCAACACTTCCACATCTGGCTCGAGCCAGTCCGGACCCGACTCTTGAGTGATGGTGAAGGTATCGGTCCCGGCGCCGGTGTTCTCCACGGTCACCTCCAAGTATCCCTGGTTGCCTGCATGGACCGGTTCGGTCTCCACCGGGAAGGCGTCCACGCCCTTGGTGGTCGACTCGCCGTAGCCCATTATGATGTAGTTCATCTCGATCTTGAAGGCGATGAGGTCCACGCTCATGACCATGAAGGCCACGTCCTGGTCCTCTGGGAAGAACTCGGGCAATTGCTTGTCGATACCGAAGATATCGGGACCCATCTTCTGGAGGGGCACTATCGGGAAGTCATCGCTCTGGGGTCCCAGTGACATGGGCTGGCCCCAGGTCGTCAGGCCCGTCTCCTCGTCGAAGACCGCAAAGAAGTGGCCGATGAAGTAGCTCTCTGGCAGCGGAACGCTGGCCCGCAGCTCCACCGGAGTGTCCTTGTGCATCCTGTCCACCGAGATCTCTATGTTCTCGTTGATGGGGAAGAACCCAGCGTCAAGGAGGGGTTCGGTGACCTCCATCCTCTCTGTCCTATTATCGTCGGAGTTCCACATGTTGGCCTCGAACATGAGCCAACCGTTCGTGTCGCTGGGCGGGACCTCGAAGGTGAGGTCGAAATCGCCGTTGGCGTCGGACACCACGTATCCGCCATCCAAGAGCGTGTAGTTGGTGTCGAAGAAACCGTCCCTGTCGACGAGGTACCAGTTGATCCGCTTGTTGAGGACCTCGCCAGTGGCGTTGAACACCCTGAAGGTGGTGGTCACCTCTTCCCCAGGGAACTTGATGTTGTCGAATATGTTCCCCTCGGAGACCTCCCAGGGCTCGACCAGGAAATCACCCATCTCGTCCGGGACGGGGGGCTCTGGTTCCGAGTTGTCCACTATGGCCTCCATGTAGAAGCTCTGCCTTCTGACACCGTCGGTGATGTTCCCCCACAGGTCCACGCGCTCGGCCGCGGTGTGGGACACGCTGAAACCAGCCATTCCGTTGGCTCCGGTGGTATTGGTCTGGTCATCCTCTAGGTAGCCGCTTTCCATGTATACAGCTAGGGTCATCTCCACATCGATACCCTGAAGCGCATTACCATTGGTATCCGCTACCCAGACGGCTATCTCGGTAAGCGAGTCGGTGGCGCTAACGTTCTGCAACCAAATATCGAAGAAGTTCACCATGAAGCCGGTGGCGAACAGAGGGGAAAGGTAGGCGGAAGCATTGTAGTCTGGGAAGCTGGCGCCGGCCATGACGTTGTACAAGGTGGCGGTGTCCAGGTCCACTGGGACCGTGTATGAGGCCTTGTAGTTCCCCTTGCTCTGCCTGATGACGGTGAGCTCACCAAGATCGGATTCGACCTCGCCGTCGTAGCTGTACAGATTGACCTTCACGTCCGCCGCGTCCACTAGAGTGCCATTTGTGGTGGTCACGGTGACGGTCACGTCTTCGCCTGGCGAGGGATAATGGTCGTCCACCGTCACCTGGATGGTGGGTCCTTCCACCACCGTGGCGATGCCCATGGCGCTCGTATCGATGGGGTCGGTCGCACCCTGGGGAGTGTACCTGCAGCCGGCCATCATGAACACGACCTTGCCCATGAGGGGCAGGCCCTCGCCCGCTGGCTCCAAACTGACTATGTGGCGCTCTTCGATGGTGAAGTTTCCCTCGAATATCCCTCGACTGACACGCACAGGGATCAGCCATTCGATGTCTCCAGGACCTCCTTCTCCACCGAAGGTGAAGTTCATCAGGATCGCTGCGAACAGGCTCGCCAGGTCGGGGTCGACATGACGGCCGTTCGCGGTCAGTTCCAGGGTGTAGTCCAGTTGCTCTCCGACAGAGTAGATCCGATCGTCGATGAACATCCTGAGCATCGGGATCTCCTCGTCCTCCGGCGCGGCCATGGTTGCGGGCGCCATGGTCGAGATCGCAAGCAAAAGAACCATCAGTACGGCAACGTAGTGGGGCCTCATGGTATCAGGAGAGCCGTTGCCTGGACCGTATATCAAGGTATCGTCGTCAGTATATCCAGTTGATAATCGTCCTGGATGGGGACAAGATCACTGGATCCAACGGAATGTTGGGCATCCTAGAAGGATGTCACTTGCCCTTGAAGTCGGGTCTCCGTTTCTCGACGAAGGCCCCCATGCCCTCGTGGCGGTCCTCGGTGGAGAACGCGGTGGCCTCCAGCTCCGCCTCGAAGTAGAGGGCCCGCTTCAGGTCCATCCCAATGCCGTTGTTGACGGCAGCCTTCCCCAGGGCCACCGCAAGCGGGCCGTTCCTCATGAACCCCTTTGCCATCTTCTTGGCGGCATCCATCAGATCCTCGGGAGGGTGGACGGCGTTGACGAGGCCCCATGCCTCCGCCTTCTGGGCATCGTACATGCCTGCCGACATGACCATCTCCTTCGCCCTGCCGGGCCCGACCAGTCGGGGCAGGCGCTGTGTACCGCCGAAGCCTGGAATGATGCCGAGGCTCACCTCGGGAAGGCCGAGCCTCGCGTTCTCGGAGGCGATGCGAACGTCGCAGGCCAGGGCAAGCTCCAGACCTCCTCCCAGGGCGAAGCCGTTGATGGCGCAGATGACCGGCTTCTTTAGCTCCTCCAGGGTGGCCAGGGAGGCCTGACCGCGTAGGCAGAACTCCTTCATGTCCATGGGGGTGAACTCGATCATCTCCTTGATGTCGGCACCCGCGACGAAGGCCTTGTCCCCGGCCCCCGTGAGGATGACAGCTCCCACCTCGTCTTCCTCGCCGGCCATGTAGGCTGCCGAGCACAGCTCGTCCAGCGTCTTGCTGTTCAGGGCATTGAGAGCCTCTGGCCTGTTGATGGTGATGATCGCGATGCCGTCCTCGACCTCGTAGGTGATGTTCTCGAAGTTCATGGGGTCCACCTTCCTCG
>JAUVEQ010000145.1 GCA_030594725.1 Methanobacteriota archaeon | reverse complement strand
GACGAGTTCGGCAACATCATCTCCGGCGCTCCGCTTCCCTTCAACCCTATGACAAAACGGTTGGAGTTCAACGCACCACCTGGAGGATGGAAGGTCGATAAGGCCTGGTCCGACTACCGGATCAACGTGTACTTCAACATCGCAGGCAGCAACGGTGACACCGTGGGCGTCCAAGTCGATACCGCCGGGGACTCCTACGCCATCACCGAGGTCTCCGGTGACGGCATCAATCCCCAGACCGTATTGGGCGTGCCCATGCCGAACCCACCGAAGATCGGAACCCTGGCCGCATCTGGCTTCGTAACCCTCGACAAGGAGGGCACAACCACCCTGCCCACCCGGGCCGGTGGCACCAGCTACCAGCGCAGGTGGCTCTACCGTTGCTTCGGCGAACCCATCGAGTTCTACTCGATCAACGTGACCCTGGGAGGCACCATCGCCTACGACGAGATAACCGCTGTGCGGATACGGGTCGCCTCGGCATATCCCGTCGGCATCGTGTTCGACAAGACCATCACCTTCGACTCCTCGGGTCATGCGCTGTTCGACTCAGGGACCCCAGGGGTCCCCATGTGGACGGTGCAGATGAACCCCGACTTCTACGGATACGTCCGGGTCGACTCCTACATCTACCTGGACCACGGCACGGAGGGCGACACCGTCGTCACGGGTATCGCCCAGGCGGACCACACCGAGCTCGTCGGCCAGATCACCACCACCAGCATCGTCCCCTCGCCCTACGGTGGCGGGGACATCCCCACCTGGTCCTACACCAGGACGGTGAACGGTCAGCTCTACGTCCATGGCGAGGGGCTCATCCCCGACCCCCTTGTGGACTCGTCACAGAACGTGCCCGTCTTCAGGCTCACCCTGAACGCCGAGGGCCAAGACGTCCGTATCAACTCGATCACCGTGAACAAGCTGGGCGTCGTGGCCGGCAACCTGGTCACCGTCCGAATGTACATCGATGCCAACAACGACACGTTCACCAAGCTGGGCCCGGACGACGTGGAGCCGGACGCGACGGACGCGGGCAACTTCGTGGCCAATACTATCACGTTCACACCACCGAACCTCTGGGTCACACCGGGTGTGGACCTGAACCTCATCATCGTGTACTCGCTCAACCTGGGCACAGCAGGTTGGACCCTGGGCTGTTCCATAAACGCCGGCGCCATCGGCACCACGACCGCCTTGCCGAACCTGATGCCCGCCTACCCTAACATGTGCCTGAACCTCCCCAGGAACCCGCCCATGGTAGTGGCGTCGGGCACCGTTCCCATCCGTGACCGCGGGACCCTCAAGATCAACATGGAGGACCTGAGCCCGCCCAATCCCACCGAGTCCACGCCCTACGTGTGGATGAAGCTCACCTTCTGGGCCGAGGGAGAGAACGTTGATGTCAACCGCATCGCCTTCACCGCCTTCAACACTTCCGGCAACCCCCCGGCGGACTGGTCCAGGATCCGGCTAGGCCTGTTCAGGGACGTGAACAACAACAGCGCCTATGACCCGGGTGGGGCGACACCGGACACCTACATCGCCGACGAGTGGTTCGATATCTTCGGCGAGGCCGAGTTCCAGCAGTCCCCACTGTTCGAACTGAAGCAACGAGTGGCGTTCAACGTGCTGGTGCTCTGCATACCGCAGGCAGGCAGCCATGGGAACTTCTCACTGTCGATCAACTCAACGTCCGATGTGCAGTCCAAGGGACAGGTCTCGGGCCTGTCCGTCATGCCGATCGCGCCATTCCCGTTGACCGCACTGGAGAGAGAGATCGTACCCTGAAGAGGTGCAAGGAGAGATACCACATCATGTCAGAGGGGATGGGGGACGGCCCTATGCGGGACCATGTCTGGTCCGACCTGCGTAGGAGAGGACGGCTTCGCCGCGCCGACGACGCGTCGGCAGGAGTCGTATCCATCATGCTTGCCCTCCTGACCATGATCATCCTCATAACCATGGTGACCACCCTCTGGATGCCCGAATGGATGCAGACCGCCGAGAGCGACCACATGAAGGAGGTCAACGCCCAGTTCGCCAAGCTGAAGTCCTCCATCGACAAGGTGGTCCTGAGCGGCGACACCAAGTTCGTCATCGGCAATCCCGTCACCCTGGGGACCCAGAGCACATCCGTGTTCGGAACGGACGCCGCCGGCACCTTCGAGATCAACAACTTCCGGGAGAACGACCTGGAGTTCTACTGCAACATCAAGAACGCGTCGGGCGTTGTGAACATCACCTGCACCGGTGCCATGAAGTACACCTCCGACAACGCCCGGTACGTGGACCAGACACTGGCATACGAGAACGGTGCCCTCGTCCTCAGCCAGGGCAAGGGACAGGTGGTCCGGGTGGGGCCCCAGTTCATCATCGAGAAGCACGGACCGGTGGTCCACATGACCTACGTGCTCATAACCGTGTCCGGCGTCGAGGCGTCGGTGACCGGCATGGGCACCATCATCGTCCAGACCCAGCTAGTGACCTATACCAAGGCCAGCTTCGACTATGCGGTCCCCGAATGGAATTACATCACCGTGGTCAGCGAGTTCTCAGAGGCCTGGGCGACGTACTACCAGAACAACCTCATCGAGGAGGGCTTCACGCCCGGTGTGGACTTCACCATGACCGTCACCGGCAGCAAGCTCGTCCTTGGCATAAGGAACGTGGTCTCCTTCGACATGGGTTACGCCCTCATCAATGTAAATATACAGGACTCGGCGGGGGGTTCCACCTCCAATCCGGGCCTCAGCAACGTGCTGGGGCTTTGGCACCTGAACGAGGGCACCGGCGCGATCGCGGGAGACTCGGGTCCCTTCCACAACCCGGGTACGGTCGTGGGCGACATCAACTGGAGCAACGGTAAAGTGGGCCCAGCGTTCCACTTCAACGGTTCCAACAGGATAAGCGTGCCAGATATCCCCGAGTACAACGTGAAGGAGGGCATCACCGTCATGGTGTGGGTGAGGTGGACCATTGACCCATGGAACGGCACCGGGTACGCTACCATCGCCAGCGCTGGAGAGAATCAATGGACGATGATGCACAACGGGAACACGACAGGCTCCAGTCATACCAATGATGCCTTCGAGTTCTCGGTGAGGACGAACGAGACCCGGGACTGGGTCTGGTCCCACAGCGTGCCGGGGCCCAACATCTGGTACCACGTGACAGGGGTCTTCTCCTCGGCGGAGTCGGCCGTCAAGATCTACGTGAACGGAACGCTGGAGAACACGACTGTCCTCAATGGCACCATCAACAGCGTCAACCAGGAGGTCACCTTCGGGGCCCAGTACCACTCGGGCTCCCATCGCAGGTACCTGGAGGGCGATCTGGACGAGATATACATATTCGACCGTGCGTTGACCGATTCTGAGATCTCAAGGTATTATCAAATGTTGAATCCGTAGGGAAAGCTGTAAAAGGGGACGAACGGAATGACCAGAGCGATGAGACAGGCCACTGGACCTGGCAGCATCCGCCTCAGACATAGGTTAGCCCACCTCCGGGAAGAGGATGAGGCGGCCGCCGGTGTCGTGGCCATCATGCTGGCCATCCTTGTCATCATCCTGCTCGTCACCATGGTCACCTCCGTCTGGATGCCCGTCTGGATGGAGAAGAGGGAGGCGAACCAGATCCAGCAGGTGACCGCCGACTTCGGCAACATCAAGGCGACCATCGACAACCAGATCCTCCAGGGCGACACCGCCTTCAGCGTGGCCAACCCCGTGACCCTGGGCACCGAGGGCTTCGCCATGTTCGGCACCGACTCCAGCGGCTCCTTCTCCATAAACCACTTCCGCAACGACGAGCTGGAGTACTTCTGCAACATCCAGAACGAGTCAGGAACCATCAATATAACCGCCACCGGCGGCATGAAGTACAACTCCAACAACGACTACTACATCAACCAGGAGATCGCCTACGAGAACGGTGCCCTCATCCTGTCCCAAGGGGATGGCCAGGTGATGCGTATCGGACCCCAGTTCACCGTCGAGAAGTTCGGTCCCGTGAACAAGGTGACCTTCGTCCTCATCACCATCTCGGGCATCGAGACCTCGATACAGGGGACCAGCACCATCCTGTTCCAGACCCAGCTTATCACCTACACCTCGGCCTCGAACCTGTTCGTCCCGGCCGAGCAGCTCACTCTCACCATGATCACCGAGTACACAACCGCCTGGTCGCGTTACTACAACAACGCGCTGATAGATGCGGGACTGGTGCCGGGCACGGACTACACGCTCTCGGTCGTCGACACGACCCTGACCCTGGACATCGAGAACGTCCAGTTCTTCGACCTGGGCTACGCCCTGATCAAGACCAACATAGAGATGTAGCGACCCGACCGGCGAGACCGGCCGGCATCATCACCAGTGTCCATAGGCCAGCTCAGGATATCACCAGAAGGATCGAGCCATCCTCTGCGACCAGCTCGGACCTGCGACGGTAAGGGGTCCTTGCGGCATCCATCACCTGGCCCATCCAGGTGTTCCTCTTGACCACAGCACCGGCAAGGCCGCCGAGGTGGCGTCCCCGGGTGATGGGCTTGCCCGTGGCAATGTCGAAGCGAGCACCATGGATGGGGCACGCGACCACCACTCCCTCCAACGCCCCCACCGGACAGGGGAGTGAGTATGTGGCCAACCCCGTCCCGATCGGCACACACGTCGCCTTGCGCCTTCCATGTACCCCATGCAGGGAAGGGAGATCTCCCTTCGGTCGACCCCCACGTGGCCCGTCGAGCCAACTGGCATGCTGGGCGGAGGCCAGCCTGACATCTCCATCTCGATACCTGGAGCCCTATCTCATCCCCGCCTCGTTGCATACCATCATCCGGTCTGCGGGCGGTGAGAGCATGGGGGCCGCGGCCCGAACAAGGGCCAGGCCCGAAGCTAGGGGGGGCTGTGTCTTGGAGCCGGAGCATCGCCTGTCCTACCACTTCTCGCCGCAGATGCGGCAGGTGTACTCCCCGTCCTTGTAGAGGATCCAGTTGCCACCGCAGTTGGGGCAGAGCTTGGGTGCCTCCTTGGACTTCTCCTCGGCGACCATGCCACGGGGTCCACCGGCGTCACCGTCGTCGACGTCAAGGTCCGTCCCTCCGGGGCTATCGGCCACGAGGCCCAGCTCGCTGAGCAGGACGCGACCCTCGTCCATATCCTCGGAGTAGGGGCCCTCTTCCTTGGCTTGGCCCTCGGCCTCGGGATCGATATCGTCCTCGGGTCCATCCTCGTCCGGTAGGATAAGGTCCTCGTGGGTCTCGTCCTCGGGTGGTAGGATCTCCTCGAGCTGCCCGTCCTTGTCGCCTTCCCCGAGGGGGAGGTCCTCGAGATCCTCGGCGGCCTCAGCTGCCTCGGTTCCCTCGGCCCCTTCCTCGCCATCGGCGGCCTCCTCGGATTCGGACTCGGCGTCGGCCTCATCGGCCGCCTCCTCGTCATCCATCTCCTCGGTGAGCTCGCCGGTGGGGACGTCATCGCTGGTAAGCATGAGCTCCTTCAGCATGTCCTCGGTGGGCAGCAATCGTGAGAGTTCATCGTCGGACAGCATGGACTCGTCGACACCCAGGCCGGGTAGCCGGGTGCTCATATCGTCCTCATCCCCGACGAACAGGTCCTTGGCCTCATCGGATCCAGCAGCTGCCTCCAGGTCGGCACCGTCGGTGACGGTCAGGCGCTTCTTGACCCGCTTCTTGATGCGGCGGCGGCGCTTGTCCTCCTTGTCACCCCACTTGGATGCGGCCGCGGCGCTCTCCAAGGCCAAGGGGGCGATCTGGGCGGTGGAGGTGGTGACCTGGTCGATGGGGGCGACGTCCTCGTCGGCCTCCTCCAGGGCCACCTGCTCCTCGAGGGACTGGATGGTGAACGCCGTACCGCAGACCGGGCACGAGGGGGAGTTGGCGGGTATCCATGCCTCGCACTCCGAACACCGGGCCAGGTCCGTCTCGAACTCGATGCCGCACTTGGGGCACGCGGCGGAATTTGATGCAATGAAGGCACCGCACTCGCCACACTCGACGACCTCGCCGTAGTGTTTGCGGTACATCATCACCGCCCCCAGCGCGATGGCGAAGGCGATGACCGCGGCAATGATGCCGACCATCACCCATCCCCACGGGAACTCGTCCTCGACTATCTCGTCCTCGGGGGGTTCGACGGCGTAGTCTATGATTATGGCGGACTCCTCGTCGGAGGAGGGGTCCGTCGCGATGATCTCCATGGATATATTGTCCTGGGGCATCAGCGGTGCCTGCATGTTGATGGTGAACCTACCCTCCGAGTCGGTATGACCGCGACCGGGGGAAATGTGGCTTCCCTCCACGGAGATCTCAGCCAGATCGACGGGATCATCGGTGTATATGTATCTCACGGAGCCCTGCACGGTGATCGCGTCGCCGACCCTGATGGGGAACTCCTGGATCCTCGCGCTGGTTATCTGGATCGTCTGGGGGGGCTTCACGACGATGTCCACGAACCTGAAGGTGATGGGCTCGAAGGTGGGGTCGAAGTCCCCGCCCGATATGGCGATGTACAGCTGGAAGGTCCCCAGTGCGTCGGGCACGCGGATGGTGAGATTGGCCACGCCTTCATCGTCCGGTGCGAGGTTTATCGTCCAGTTGAGATCGTACCCCTCCCAGTCCTTTGCGGGGTTGTTCGGGGTGGGGTCGGGGGTCTCGAGCAGGTAGATCTTCACGACACCGTCCCGTAGGGGCTCCCAGATGTTGTTTATCCGGGCCGACGTGTAGAAGGTCATCGTCATGGTGGTGTTCCTGATGACCGTCCAGTTGAACCGGATCTTCTCGGGGTCGAGCCCGGCGGTCTGGTTCAGGAAGAGCACCACATCGTCCTCGTTGTAACCGCCGAAGGTGTGGTTGTATACCTTGACCTCCAGGTCCTGGGACTCTCCCCGGTAGTCGGTGTTGTAAAGGGTGTAGATGATGTCCTTCTCCAGGGGTGCTATGACCTCTTCGAAAGGTATCATGATCTCCCTGTCGCTCTTGAGATTGACCTGGATGGTCGGGGTGTAGACCGGGTCATCGCTGAACTGCGGCCCGTCGTACTTCAGCCAGAAGTACACCGAGCCCACGAAGTAGTCACCGGTGCTGTCGGTCAGATTGGCCAGTATCTGGACGGTGAGGGTCCCATCGGGACCGGTGCGGCTCGAGTCCAGGTCCTCCTCGCCGATGGCAGGAAGGAGCCGCTCGTTGGTCTCGGTGGAGAACACCTCGAGCAGGGCCTTGGG
>JAUVEQ010000323.1 GCA_030594725.1 Methanobacteriota archaeon | reverse complement strand
GAACGCCGGGATGTAGGCCCCGCCAGCGGCCGATGGGCCGAAGAGGCAGCAGACCTGGGGCACGACGCCGGACATGGTGGCCTGGTTGTAGAAGATGCGGCCAGCTCCCCGGCGTCCGGGGAACATGTCGATCTGGTCGGTGATGCGAGCCCCGGCGCTGTCCACCAGGTAGATCAGAGGAACGCGCAGGCGGAGCGCGGTCTCCTGGATGCGGATGATCTTCTCCACCGTCCGCTTGCCCCACGACCCCGCCTTGATGGTGGAATCGTTGGCCGTCACGCACACGGTGCGACCGTGGATCTTGCCGATGACGGTGATGACGCCATCGGCGGGAAGCTTATCGTCCAGCACGTTGGCGAACATCCCGTCCTCCAGCTGCCATCCCGGGTCCAGGAGCATGTTCAGGCGGTCGCGGGCGAAGAGCTTCTTCTGCTCCTTCAGCCGCTTGTGGTACTTGGGGTCGCCGCCCATCCTGATGCGGTCCGTCTCCTTCGAGATATCAGGCATACTTGGTCACCTCCCCCTCACTCCCCCTTGAACTGGGGCTTGCGCTTCTCCTTGAAGGCCTCCAGCGCCTCCACCCGGTCCTTGGTGGGGATGGTCACCTCGTAGCCATCGGACTCCAGCTGGAGAGCCTCCTCCAGGGACATCTCGAGCCCACGATTGATCACGTACTTCGCCTGGGTGATGGCTATCGGTCCGTTCTTGATTATCTGCTCGGCCACCTCGATGGTGGTCTCCATCAGCTTGCCCTTGGGGGCGATGCGGTTGACGAGGCCGATGGCCAGGGCCTCCTCCGCCTCCACCCACCTGGCCGTCATGATCATGTCCTTGGCCCTTCCCCGCCCGATGAGCCTGGGCAGGCGCACGGTGCCCCCGCCACCGGGGATGATGGCCAGGGAGGTCTCGTTGAGGGCGATCTTGGCGTTCGGCGATGCGATGCGGAGGTCACAGGCGAGGGCCATCTCGGTCCCGCCCCCCATCGATACGCCGTTGATGGCGGCGATGACCGGGATGGGCAGGCTCTCCATCTCGGTGAAGGTGTCGCGGATGTACCGGATGTACTGGCGCACCTCCACCATCGTCATGTGCTCCCTCTCCTTGAGGTCCGCACCGGCGCAGAAGGCCTTGTCACCGGCACCCGTCACGATGAGGACGCGGGCGGACCTGTCGTAATGGATGTCCCTGATAAGGGTCCTGCCAGCGGCCAGGGTGTGCCTGTCCAGGGCGTTCCGGCGCTCGGGTCGGTTGATGGTGATGATGATTATCCCGTTGTCCCGGCGTTCCACAAGGAGGGATGTCCCCTTGTCCTCGTCCTTTCCCTTCTTCTTGGAGGCGGCCTTCTTCCCGCCGCCGCCCCCCTTCGATTTCTTATCAGCCATGGAGTCACCTCCAACTTTCACTTCATTCCAGGACGACCAGCACGCCACCCTCGTTGACGAACTCGCCCTCCTCCACCTTGACCTCTGTCACGGTCCCGGCCGTCTCGGCCTGGATGGGGATCTCCATCTTCATGGACTCGAGGATGATCACATCCTGACCAGGCTCAACCTTGTCCTCGACCTGCACCAGCACCTTGAATATGGTGCCGGCCATGTTTGCTATGATATCTGGCATAGGGGTCAGCTCCCTCCGGTGATATGCTCCTCAATGAACGAGGTGTTCAACTCCCCGGACCTGAAGACCGGGTGGTCGAGCACCTGCTTGTGGAGAGGTATGTTGTTCTTGAGGCCCTCCAGCTCGGTGGCCTCCAGCGCCTCCAGCCCCCTTTCGATGGCGGCGGCGCGGTCGGGACCCCACACGCACATCTTGGCGAGCAGGGGGTCGTAGAACGGGGTCACGGTGTTGCCCTCGACGACGCCGGTGTCCACCCTGATGCCCTCACCCTCGGGAAAGCGGAGGCGGGTGATGGTGCCAGGGGACGGCAGGAAGCGCACGGGGTCCTCGGCGTAGATGCGCATCTCGATGGCGTGGCCGTTGATGCCCACGTCCTCCTGGCTGAAGGAGATGGGCTCGCCGGCCGCGATGGCCAGCTGCTGCTTGACGATGTCGATGCCGGTGGTCATCTCGGTTATCGGATGCTCCACCTGCAACCGGGTGTTCATCTCGAGGAAGTAGAAGCCCTTGTCGGGGGCCATCAGGAACTCCACCGTGCCCGCGTTGCGGTAACCGATGGCCTCCGCGGCCCGGCAGGCCACCTCGCCCATGCGCGTCCTCAGGGCAGGATTCACCGCGGGGCTCGGAGCCTCCTCGACGACCTTCTGATGCCGCCGCTGGACAGAGCACTCCCGCTCGTTGAGGTGGACGGTGTTGCCGTGGTCGTCGGCCAACACCTGGATCTCCACGTGTCTGGCCCCCACGATCAGCTTCTCGAGGTAGATCGAGCCGTCGGCGAAGAAGGTCTCGGCTCGACGGGAGCACGAGGTGAAGGCATCGTCCATCTCGGAGGGCTCGTTGACCGTCTGCATGCCGATGCCACCGCCCCCGGCGCAGGCCTTCATCATCACCGGGTAACCAAGGTCATCGGCCACCTCGCGGGCCCCGTCGGCATTCAGCACGCAGGAGGTGATGCCCGGGATGATGGGCACGCCGGCGTCACGCATCATCTCCCGGGCCTCGGTCTTGATCCCCATTGCCCGGATGGCGTCGGCGGGTGGGCCTATCCAGACCAGACCCTCGTTCGCCACGCGCTCGGCGAACTCGGGGTTCTCGGCGAGAAGGCCGTAGCCCGGATGGATGCCCTGGGCACCGCTCTCCCTGGCGACCTCGATGATGCGGTCCTGCACGAGATAGCTCTGCACGACCGGTGGGGGGCCGATCTGGTAGGCCTCGTCGGCGAGCTTCGCATGGGGCATGTCCTTGTCGGCGTCGCTGTACACCGCTACGGAGGGTATTGCCAGCTCCTTGCACGCCCTGATAACCCTGCAGGCGATCTCCCCTCGGTTGGCCACCAGAACCTTTTCGAGCAAGTGCCGTCCTCCGCATTCTCCCTTGATAGCAGCCACTCAGGCTGCTGGGTATCTCCCGCTGGGAAACGGAGGGCCACGATTTATAGGTTTCGCGATTCACCTACGGCATCCGCCGACATAAAGGGGGTCGGGTCCCATGATATCCGGGTATAATTCCACCTTTTGCCGAAGTCCAGGGCCTCAGAACCGGGCCTCGCGACCCTCGAAGAAGGCGAGTGAGCCCTCCTCGAACTCGGGGGTCGCGGCCGCCCTGCCGATCTCGTCCGCCTCCCGGGCCAGGTGCACGTACAGGGGCTCCCCGTACCCCTGCCACATCAGGGCCTTGGTCCGGCCGATGGCCCCGGGCGGGCCCTTCGCGAACCGCTGGGCCACCGATCGGGCCGCCTCTTCCAGGCCGGGCGCCGACACCACGCGATTGACGATACCCAGTACCTCGGCCTCCTCGGCGCCTATCGCGTCCCCGAGCAGAAGCATCTCCATCGCCTTGGAATGACCCACCAAACGCGTCAGCATCCAGGACCCGCTGCCTCCGGGGGTGAGGCCCACGTTCACGTACGACATGGCCATCCGGGTGCCCTCGGCCACCAACTTGTAGTCGGCTGCCAGGAACATGGAGAACCCCACGCCCATCGCGTTCCCGTGTACAGCGGCCACAACGGGTTTGTCCATGAAGGCGATGGACATCACCCCCTCGCCGATGGCGGTGGCGACGGTGCCCAGGTAACCCTGTCGGTCCTCGACCGCCCGGAAGGCCTTCAGGTCCCCTCCCGCGGAGAATGACGGCCCCTCACCGGCCAGCACGACCGCCCTCACGGAGGGGTCGTTGGCCGCGTTCGCAAGGGCAACGGCCCACTCCTGGGCCGTGGGCAGGTCGATCGCGTTGTGCCGCTC
>JAUVEQ010000023.1 GCA_030594725.1 Methanobacteriota archaeon | reverse complement strand
GCGATGGGGTCCTTGAGCTCGGGCAGCACGGCCTCGGGAGAGATCGAACCCTTCTTGTTGTAGAGCTCCAGGAGACGGAAGTAGTTCCCCGCGATGTGGTTCATGCCCTCCAGCTGGGACATCACATCGCTGAGGGGTCGGGTCGCGGCGCGCAGGGCGGCCTCCAGGTCTGCCACCTTCTCGCTGAGCTCCTTGATCTCATCGTGGAGCGCCTCCTTCGCCTCGTCGTCCGCTTCCTCCGTCATCGGAAGAGCATTCACACTACTGTATAAGAACTTTAACGGAAGATTGTGCAGATGGGAAGGTCACTCTGCCTTCTCTTCCTCGGACTCTTCGGGAACCTCGGATTCTTCAGGGACCTCGGACTCTTCCTCGGCCTCGACCTTGGTCTCCTCTGGCACCTCCGACTCCTCATCGGCACCCTCCTCGGTCTCCTCTGGCACCTCTGACTCCTCCTCGGCACCCTCCTCGGTCTCCTCTGGCACCTCCGACTCCTCATCGGCCGGAGCCTCCTCGGCACCCTCCTCGGTCTCCTCGGGGGCCTCCATCTTGACGTAGACCTCGCGCATGGTCACGGTCGTCATTTCCGCGATCTCGCGCATGTCGTTGACAAGGCGGAGCTTGGCCAGGGTCCAGTTGGGGTCGTACTTGCAGACGTCGGGCAGGGTGATGATGATACCGTCATCGCCCTCCATCTCCAGCTCGAACTCTTCCTCGCGGCCGTAGTTCATGGCGATGATGGCGCGGGCGATCTCCTCGGGGCCCTCTGGCCTGCCGACCACCTTGTACTTGTACCGGAGGGTCTTGCCCGCCAGCTTGTGATTGTAATCGATCCTGACGCGGCCTGCGAAGATGCCGGAAATCCAGCCCGTCTTGTTGCGGATGGTCACCACGCGGCCGTACTCTGGCTCGACCTTCAGACGGGCCATCTCCCTCATGGAGTGGGTCTCCACGTTCTTGGGGTCCCGCTCCCCGTAGGCGTCCTCGGGAGGGATCTCGATCTCGTAGTCCTTGTCGACCTCGGCCTCGAGGATGTGGTCGTCCAGGCCCTTGATGAGCCTGCCAGTGCCGATAACGGTGTACATCGGGCCGTAGTTCCGCTCCTCGTCATAGGCGTCGTATTCGCGGGCCACGTCCTCCTTCGTCGTATCGAACAGGTCGTCTGACCCGGCAATCCAGCCTTCGTATTCCAGCTGGACGATGTCTCCCTTCTCCATCTCAAGACCTCCTGGTCGCACAGGGCGCAGGCGGCGTAACGAGGGGGGGGTATATAATTTTTCCTCGCCATTGGATGGGTTATGACGTCGATCCGGCCTTTTGGGGGGGGTAACATTTTTCTGGACCCTGGGGTGTACCAGGCTTCCCGGGAGGGAATCACCCATGGCCGTAGAGGAGGATTTATCGGATCTTATTCAAGATGCGCTTGATAATACGATGGAGGCCGCGACCACCTTCGGCGCCACCTACGCTGATGTTCGCGTGGAGGCGGTGGAGCAGGAAGGGGCCCAGGCCGAGAACGGCATCATCAAGAACCTTCAGGTGAGCAACGGGACCAGCCTTGGCGTGCGGGCACTGGCCGGTGGTGGTTGGGGATTTGCCGCCTTCGACGTGCCCAACGTGTCGTACCTGGAGGCGAGCCTGGCCGACGCCGTCGAGCGGGCGGTGCGCCAGGCCAAGGCCACAGCGGGCACCGGAGAGGTCAAGCTAGCACCCGTGGAACCCGTTACGGCGGACATCCCCCTGGAGGCCAAGAAGGAACCGTGGACCCTGGAGGAGAAGCAGGATGTCATCGTGGACATCACCAAGGACATGAGCGAGATCGAGGGCATCGCCCTGGCGACGGGCGGGCTCAGCCACCGCCTGGGGGTCCATCATTTCGCGAACACCGAGGGCACCAACATCCGGAGGGTGACCATCCTGAACTCCGGCGGGTTCTACGTGCACGCCACGGGTCCGGGTGGGGCCCAGGGCCTCTTCAAGCCCTTCGGCGTGACGGGCGGCCTGGAGCTCCTGGTGGGGGACAACGACCCCTACGAACTGGGACCCATGATCGCCAACCAGACCGTGGAGCTGGCCTCCACGGCCGAGGCCCCGGAGGACGGCAGGACCACCGTGATCACCACACCCGAGTACGACCAGTTGCTGGTCCACGAGATAGTGGGCCATCCAGTGGAGGCCGATCGGGTCCTGGGTGGGGAGAGCGCCTGGGCCGGTCGTGCCTGGTGGTCCAACAAGTCCGGCGACGTGGTGGGTTCGGAGCTGGTCAACGTGGTGTCCGACGCCCGGCCCATCGAGCGCCACGCGGGAGGTTACGGTACCTTCCACTACGACGACGAGGGCGTCCCCGCCCAGCGGGTCCACAACATCGTGAGGGGCCGGCTGTCCGAGTTCCTGCACAGCCGACAGAGCGCCGCCGAGATGGCGGTCGAACCCAACGGGACCATGAGGGCCATCTCGGCCTCCAACGTGCCCATCATCCGCATGACCAACACCTACTTCGAGTCGGACCCGCAGGGCCCCTCCACCATGGAGGAGTGCATCGAGGATGTGAAGGACGGCATCATCCTGGGAGAGTCCTCCATACCGTCCATCGACTCGCTGCGTCTCCGCTGGCAGATAAACGCCTACATGGGATGGAGGGTGAGGAACGGCGAGATCGTGGGCATGGTCAAGAACCTGGCGTTCCTGGGCAACACCCCGGACTACTTCCACACGGTTCGGCTGGTGGGCAACGAGAAGACCTGGAAATTGCTGCCCATCCCCAACTGCGGGAAGGGGGACCCGATGCAGATCCAACGCATCGGCAACGGCGGCCCGATCATGGTGGGCGAAGGCACCATAGTGGGGGTGGCCTGAATGGAGGACTTCGACCTGGTGGAGATCGGCGCCCGACTGCTCAAGGACGCCGAGGGCATGGATGGGGTCTCGGAGGCGGAGGCCTACGTCTCCACCAACGTGCTCACCATGGTCCGCATCGAGACGCTGGCCCATCCGGATGTTACGGGTAGGCCCTCGATACAGCAGCTCAAGCGCATCCAGGACCTGGGCGCCTCGGTCCGTGTGGTGATAGACGGGGCGGTGGGCACTTCGACCACCCAGGACCTCTCCCTGGCGTCCCTGGACCGGTTGGTCCGGCAGGCGGCGGCCTCGGCCCGTATCATGCAGCCAGACCCCAACTTCATGTCGCTGCCCAGGCCGATCCCACGCAAGGGGCCATCGCTGCCCATCGACAGGGACATCCTGGCGGGCTCCGTAGAGGACACCCTGGCCGACTCCGCGGAGGCCGCCATCGCCGCCCTGGACAGGGACGACCTGGAACTGGCGGGCTCCATCATCACCGTCGGTTCCCGTGTCGCCGTCGTGAACACCCACGGCATCGACCTTCGGGACGAGGTGGACACTTTCTCGGTGGCCCAGTTCACAGTGGAACGCATGGACGGGCCCACTGCCGCATCATCGGGCATGGGCTGGTCCACGGGCCGAAGGCTGGCGGAGCTGGACCCCGCCGATGCCGCGCTCCAGGGCGCCGAGCTTGCTCGTCTTGAGCCTCGCATGAGCTCGGTCCCGGAGGGTGACTACAATGTCATCATGGGCGAGTACACCGTGGCGGACATCCTGGACAACATGATGGGCCAGGCGATGGACCTTAACGCGATCTACATGGGCATGTCCTGGCTACCGACCGAGACCAAGAAGCTGGCCAGTGGGCGAGAGGGCAACGCGCCCTCCCTTGGAGAGCAGGTGGCGGTGGAGGAGTTCAACATGTATGAGGACCCGACCCTGGAGACGGGGATACTGTCCCACACCCATGACGACGAGGGCATCCCGACCCGCAAGGTGGAGGTCATCAAGGACGGCGTGTACAACGACGTGATCGGCACGTCCTACTGGTCCTACCTCTATGACCGTGAACCCACTGGAAGCGGCATTCGCAGGTACACCACCCCGGGAAGATGCGCCGGCAGCGCCGCCGATGCGTTCGGCACCAACCTGATCGTGCCCCCCGGTGACATGAGCCTGGAGGAGATGGTGGAGGTCTCGGAGGGGCCGACCATCTACATCCCCAGGACCTGGTACACCTATCCCACCAGACTGGGCGCCTCCGGATTCAGCAGCTCCAACCGTTCCACCTCCTTCATCGTGGAAAAGGGTGAGCTGGTGCCCGTGGCACCCAACGCCTTCAAGCTCACGGGGGACGTGAACGAGATCCTCAACACCATCTACGGGGTGGGCAAGGAGGTCAAGACCGCCACCACCTGGCTCGTGATGAGGGCTCCCATCGTGCCCAAGATCGCCAGCCGTGGCATCCGCGTCTCCAAGCCCGCGGGCGACCAGTGATTCACTCACCCCCTGCAGCACGCCTTATGTAGGCCCGGTGCAATCGGGGGACCGATGGCAGGACCTGCCCCTCCACCAGTCGACATGGACGAGCTCCTGGAGCTCGTGCACAGCGCGTGCCACCAGGTGATCGCGGGCACGGGCAAGGTCAACCGGCCGATCCTGCGCAAGGCCCTTTCGTCCCTTGGCCACGCCCTCGGTTACGCGTCCGAGGAGGTGGCCGGAGGCCGTAGCAGGACGGGCAAGCCAGACCTCCTGTGGACCCGGAATGGCGACCCGGCCGTCGCCATCGCCGTGGACAGGGGGCTCCGGGTGAGCCTGGCCCTATCGATGCTCGACACCACAGCGCCCTCTGGTGTGCTGGTCGTCGCATCGGGCATGGGCGCGACCTGGCAATCTGACCTGGAGGCCTTCCGCCGGGCGGCCATACCCTCCCGGGGAGGCGCCCTTCGCGAGGCGGACATCCATGTGGTGCTCCTCAACCTGGACCTGGAGGGGGACTACGTGGTGAAGGCCGGGGATGTGCTCCCCCTGCGCCGGTTCTCCGTGGCCACCCTCCTGGATGACGAGGACTGGGAGCGGATGGGATGGCTCGAGGAACGATCGGAGGCGGGCTCCTCGGTGGATATGGGGGGTGGTGACAGGGACTTCGTGGACCGGGGGGCCTACCCGATGTTCCCTCACAATCGGGTGCGAAAGGGTCAGCTCAGGTTCCTCGATGATGTGAGGGAGACGGTGGCGAACGGCGGGTTGCTGGTTGCCCACGCCCCCACGGGCATCGGCAAGACCGCCTCGGTGCTCGTGCCCGCCGTCCAGCATGCGCTGGACGAGGGGCGGTTGGTGATGTTCCTCACTCCCAAGCAGTCACAGCACCGCATAGCCATCGACACCCTGAAGGAAATGGACTCCCGGTCCCGGGAGGGCATAAAGGTCGTGGACGTGATCGCCAAGCAGACCATGTGCCCCCGGGTCCCAGCCTCCACCCACCACGCCGTCTTCCACGAGTTCTGCAGCAACCAGGTCAAGATGGGTCGATGCAGGTCGTACCGGCGGCCCAACAAGGCCGTCGTCAGGGGCATTCAGGGAAGCATCATGCACGTCGGAGAACTGATGAAGATGGCCCAGCGGGCGGGGGTCTGTCCCCACAAGGCGGCCCTTGACGCAGCGGCGGGCGCCCACGTGGTCGTGTGCGATTACAACTACGTGTTCGTACCCGAGCTGGCCGAGGCGATCCTCGACCGGGTCGAACGGGGATGGGAGGACGTGGTGATAATCGTGGACGAGGCCCACAACCTGCCTGACCGGGCCCGGGAGGCGGCGTCGGGAAGCCTCTCCCAGTTCCTGCTGGAGCGGGCGGGGGAGGAGCTGAAGGGCCAGGACGGCCACCTGAGGCGCGCCATGAACCAGCTGGGCGAGCGCATGGAGGAGATGGCGGGTGACCTTTCCGGGGGAGAGGAGGTCGAGGTCGAGCCCGGGGCATGGACCAATGCGGTGGAGAGCTCCCTGGCCTCCAGCCTCGAGCCCATGGGCTACGACGATCTGGTCAAGGCCCTGCTCGAGACGGGCAAGGAACTGTCCTCCGATGAGGAGATGGGAGGCTCCGCCGTCACGGAGGTGGCAACGTTCCTCCAGGGGTTCCCCGAGGGCTCTCATGAGGTGCTACGCACCCTGAACGTGGACGGGGGCGCCCGCCTCAACTTCCGGCTGCTGGACCCCTCGGCCGTGACCAGGGAGCGTTTCGATTCCGTGCACGCGGCGATACTCATGTCTGGCACACTCTGGCCGGTCCGGATGTACTCCGACCTCCTGGGCCTGGACCCCCAGCGAGCGGCCTACGGTGAGTACAGGTCGCCGTTCCCCCCCGAGAACCGATTGGTGCTCGTGACCCCGGGCCTGACCACCAAGTACACCGCCAGGGGCCCCGAGATGTACGCACGTCTGGCGGGAGGGGTCTCCGACGTGCTCCGGGCGACGCCGGGCAACGTCGCCGTGTTCACGCCCTCCTACGCCCTGCTCTCCTCCATCCAGGACACCCTGGTGGGTGCTGGCGGGAAGGCCCTCGGCGGCAAGGAGCTGCTGGTCGAGGAACGCAGGATGGGCAAGGTGGACCGGGAGAAGCTGACGGACCGCCTGAAGAAGCTCCAGAAGGGTCCCGGTGGGGTCCTGCTCGGGGTCCAGGGAGGCTCCCTCAGCGAGGGCGTGGACTACATCGGTAACCTGCTGTCGGCGGTGATCGTGATGGGCCTTCCCCTGGCCCCCCCCTCGAAGATGGTGGATGCGCTGATAGCGTACTTCGATGCGAAGTTCGGTCCCGGAAGGGGGGAGGAGTACGGATACGTCAACCCCGCAATGAACAGGGTCGTCCAGGCCGCGGGTCGATTGATACGCACCGAGACGGACCGCGGGGTGATCGTGCTGATGGACGAGAGGTTCTCCATGAAGCGCTACCTGCGTACCTTCCCGCCCGACTGGACCCCGATGCGGACGAAGGACCTGGCCTCGGAGGTGTCGGCTTTCTTCGAACGTGGGGCGGAAGGGGTCTAGGACCGTCGGTACCCGGCCACGAACTCCTTGTAGTTGGTGAAGATGTCGTAGCCGTGCTCGGTCTGCTCCACCTCCGGGTGGAACTGGGTGCCGAACCAGGGCCTCGTGTCATGGGCGGCCGCCTGGACCTCGCAGTGCTGGGAACGGGCGATTGACCTGAAGCCGTCGGGGAGCCGCGTCACGTGGTCGTTGTGGGACGTCCACGCGACGAACTTGTCGGGAAGGCCCTTCAGGATGGTGTCCTCCTCGATCACCTCGATCTCGGTACGGCCGAACTCGGGCGCCTCCGATGACCCCACCTGCCCGTCCAGGTACAGGGCGAAGAACTGGAGCCCGACGCAGATCGCCAGGAGGGGTATCTCACCATTGTCGATGTAATCGCTGCACCTTCCCAGAAGATCGGGTCGGAACCCGACACGGGTGGCGCCTCCCGAGAGGACAAGACCGTCGGCCTCTATCTCCTCCAGTGGGGTGGTGTTGGGGATGATCCTCGTCTCCGCCCCGATGTACCGGAGGACCCTCCACTCCCGATGGGTCCACTGACCTCCGTTGTCTATCACGTCGATCCTGATCTTGCCCAAGGGTTCCACCGCTCGTTCGCCCTTCACCCCTGCTGCTGGGACCGCATCCACTCGACGGTGGTCACGAGTCCGTTCCGAAGGGGCACGGAAGGCTTGAACCCTAGAAGGGATTCCGCCTTATCAACCTTCGCCACGCTATGACGGATGTCCCCCGGTCTGTCGGGCCCGTGGCGCACCCGGGAAGGACTGCCAGCTACCGAGATTATCTCCCGGGCAAGGTCCTCGATGGAGATGCCGTGACCGGTCCCGATGTTGATGGGCTCGCCCCTCGCCCCCGGGGTGCGCAGGGCGATGAGGATCGCCGTCACGATGTCGGTGATGTTGACGAAATCGCGGGTCTGCCCGCCGTCCCCGTTGATGGTGAGGTCCTCTCCCAGGAGTGCGGCCTTCGTGAAGACCGATATCACCCCCGAGTACGGGCTTCGGGGATGTTGGCGGGGCCCGTACACGTTGAAGAAGCGAAGGGCGCAAACGGCCAGGTCGGTGTGGTGGGCGTAGTAGTGGACGAAATGGTCAACGGCCAGCTTTCCCGCGCCGTAAGGCGACATCGGCCTGTGGGGGCCGTCCTCCGCCACGGGGATGGGAACCTCGCCGTAGACCGCTGCGGACGAGGCGACCACCGCGGACCGAGCACCCGCCCTGTGGAGGGCCTCGAGCACATGGACCGAGCCCAGCACGTTGGCCTCAACGGTCCCAGCAGGGTCCTCTATCGAGGCGGCCACCTCCGTGCGGGCCGCAAGATGGACACCCATGGTCACCCCCTCCAGGGCCGCCACGGGGAGCGTTGCGGCATCGGCCTCGATCATCCGTAGACCCTCGGCGCCCTCCAGGTGTGAAAGGTTGGACATGGAGCCGGTGGAGAGGTCGTCCAACACGATGACCTCTGCACCCTGTTCCAGGAGCGCCTCGGTCACGTGGGAGCCGATGAACCCGGCACCTCCGGTCACAAGCACCCGTTCGTCAGAGAAGGGTCCCATAGTAGCCACCGTCGGGGCGACGATCACGCATAGGTGTCGCAATCGTAGCAGTAGTGCCGGTTGTACTCCTCGATCCACTCGGTGGGCTTGCCACAGCTGGGGCAGACGGGCGTGGTCGCGGGGGCCGCGGGAGCCTCGGGAGCCTCGGGCTCGGCCGCCGCTGGCATCGCGGGCTCCGCGTACTCCTGCTCAAGGAGGCTGGCCGGTTGGGACCTCGCGGTGTACGCTCCCTCGCCACCCCCATAGCTGGCCTGAGAGTAGTCGGTGGCGTACATCGATTCCTCCATCTGGTATCCCGTGGCGTAGGCGGTCCTCCCGTCGTAAGCCGCCCCCACGGGGGCCGGGGCAGGTACGGGACCGCCTGGCATTGGCCGTGGTCCACTGACCACGTCCTCCAGGAGCAGGCCGAAGAAATCGTACCTGTCGTCAGAGTACATGCGCCATGTGAAGAGGAGCAGGATACCGACGATGACGAGTCCAGGCGAGGGGATAAGTCCCAGGATACCCAAGGGAAGGAGTATCTTCCGCAGGTACGACCTGTTGTCCTCCGCGACCGCGGGAAGGCCCCGGAAGAACAGGATCAGGCCGCCAAGGATCCCAAGGATGCCGGTGACAAGGAAGAAGCTGCCCCAGATGATGTAGCTCATGACGGCCGATTCGGTCCACATGCCTGAGTCAGTGTACTCCCCGCCGTAATTGCTGGACCACCACATGTACCTGTAGAGATTGGCGGCCCCCAAGTAGGTGGCGATGATACCGAATACAATCAGTAGTAGGGCCGATACTAGTATCAGCCGCTTAGCGTAGATTTTCCTCTTCGCATCGGACACGGCGATGGTACCATCCTCCGTTGTCGCCCGCTTACCTTACTCCCCGGGCATGCCCAGTTGTACCGAGATAACTCGAGTTGACCTACTGGGCGATAGGAAAATGCAGACTCACTACAAAAATTTATCTATACCGTTGACGTACGATTTGCCGTGGTTAGGACAAGTTCACCTGGCAAGGTCATCCTTTTCGGCGAGCACGCCGTCGTGTATGGCGAGCCCGCCATAGCCTTGGCCGTGACGAGGCGCTTCAAGATGAGCGTGCGACCGAGGGATGGTGGGAAGGGTCACCTCGTCGACGGCCATCGGATGACCGCGGCACACCACTCCTACTTCAAGTACGCCGTTGAGAACTACTGGGACGGCGGACCCCTTGACATCACCACGGACTCGGAGATCCCCTCCTCCTCTGGCATGGGTTCCTCGGCGGCCCTCACCACGTCCCTCATCGGTGCCCTCGTGGAGCTCTCCGGCGGTGCCATCGATGACGAGCGGGAGCGCATCGCCCGGCAGTCGTTCGCCACAGAGTACGGTGTCCAGGGCCGGGCCTCCCCCACGGACACCTCCACGGCCACCATGGGCATGGGCATCCTGCTGGCCAAGGAGCCGAAGGATGGGCTGCTCTGGCACGTGGAGCGCGGGGGGGCCGAGTGGTACGTCCACCGGGTGGACGTGCCCCAGCTGAACATCGTGGTCGGCTTCACGGGCATCAAGGGGAACACCGGGGAGCTGGTGGCCAAGGTCCGCCGGTTCTGGGAGAGCAACAACTTCGCCAAGGAGACCGTGGTGGACATCGGGAACCTCACGATGGAGGGTGTGGAGGCCCTGAACACCGGGAACGTGGAGAGGCTGGGGGAGCTGATGGACAGGAACCACCAGATGCTCACCATCCTGGGGGTCAACCACCCCAAGCTGCAGCGGTTGGTGGAGGCCGCGCGGCCCCACAGCTACGGTGCGAAGATGACCGGCGCCGGAGGTGGTGGCAGCATGATAGCCATCACCGATGAGCCCGACCGGGTGGCGAAGGCCATAGAGGATGCCGGGGGCAGGCCCTTCATCGCGGAGATCGGGGCGCCGGGACTGCGCCGGGACGGCGATTGAGACCTGCCTGGCTCCCTTCTTGTGATTGGGAATCGTGGACGAATGCTTTTAAAAGCTCAGGAGGTAGCCTGGGGCGTGTCCACAGACCCTGCTGAGCCCGTGATAGAGATCAATGCCCTCGGTAAGAGCTTCGGAAAGGTCCATGCCCTCAAGGGCGTCGACCTTGAGATAAGGCGAGGCGAGTTCTTCGGGTTCTTCGGTCCCAACGGCGCAGGGAAGACCACCCTGCTACGGGTCCTGACGGGGCAGATCGAGCCGGGCAAGGGCGAGGCCAGTGTTCTCGGGATAGACCTACCCGACGGTGCGGTCGAGGTCCGCTCGAGGGTTGGCGTGGTGCCCGAGTTCGAATCCCCGCCGTCGTTCCTGACGGGCGACGAGTACCTGAGGTTCGTACTGAGGGCCCGGGGAATGACCGACGCGAACGGGCGCGTGGACCACTGGATCGACTTCTTCGAACTCGGTCAGCATCGCCACACCCTCTGCAAGGACATGTCCAAGGGGATGCGTCAGAAGATCATGCTGGGTGCTGCCTTCATCCACGAACCCGACCTGCTGTTCCTCGACGAGCCGTTCATCAACCTCGACCCCCTGTTCCAGATGAAGATCCAGAACTACCTCAGGGAGTACATCGCCAACGGTGGTACCATATTCATGTGCTCCCACCTCCTCGAGATCGCGGAGCGCCTCTGCTCCCGCCTCGCCATCATCGACGAGGGCGAGCTCAGGGGGGTGGGCACCCTTGCCGAGCTGAGGACCGAGGAAGAGGACGGGCTTGCGGAGGTCTTCATGAGGATGGTTGGCCGCCAGGTCGCCGACCTGGAGAGGGAGGTCCCCCCGATGCCAGTTGTCGAGGGGGGATGAACCTGCTCTGGCTCCTGAGGGCCATGTTCAGAGAGGAGTTCCGTCTTCAGAGCTCGTACTCCAGTCGCATGTCGACCATGGCCTTTCCCGCGATCCTCGCCGTGATGGCGTTCATCGTGGCCATCTCCCTTCCCCTGCTGGAGGACGAGATGAGCCAGGATCGCATCCTCCTTGCCGTCCACTCGGCCCTCCTGCTCTACGGTCTGGCCGTGGGGGCGTTCTCCTTCCTCGGCCGCGAGATGATGGAACGCAGGTGGGGCCATGCCACCTTCCTACTGGCATCCCCCCAGACCCTGCCGATCAGCTTCAAGTACACGTTCCTTGTCTTCTTCCTCAAGGACCTGCTCTACTACGTCTTCATGACCCTGCTCCCACTCACCATCGGCCTGCTGGCCTCGATACCCTTCACCGGCTTCGCCGTCTCCTCGGTGGTCCTGCTGTTCTTCACCATGACGGCCACCTTCCTCTACGCCATCTCCTTCTCCTTCGTCATGTCCAGCGTCTACATGCGCTCCCAGGCGGTCTTCGTCGCCCTCGCCGTGTCGGTGATCGGCCTCGTGGTGGTCTCCGGCATGATGCAGCTGTTCGACCTGGGGCTCATCGTTCCCTCCATCGCGTTCCAGTTCAGCGGTGACTGGTGGGCCCTGGCCGCAAGCCTGTCGGCCAGCCTGGTGTTCTCAGCATGGGCGGTCCTCCTGGTGCAGGACCGGATGGAGTCGCCAGTCGTTCAGGTCGAGAGCCATTACGACGAGGTCGCTGCCCGCTTCAGCCGTTTCGGGAAGTACCAGCCCTACCTTGCGAAGGAGTGGATCGACCTCATGCGTAGCCGCACACTGACCAAGCTGATGACGGCCTTCGTCCTGCCCCTGGTGGTCCTCACGGCCTTCGACTGGTTCCTGGGCACCACGGTATCGAGCGAGATCCAGTTCTCCACGATATTCTACGGGGGCATGGTGGGCTTCTTCGGGGTGCTCATCTACAGCTGGCTGAACAACATCGACTACGTGGAGTACTACAGCACCTTCCCGGTCCAGGTTCCCGACATCGTCAAGTCCAAGCTGATCATGTTCGTCATCCTGACCAGCGGGATCTCCACCACCTTCCTCGTCGTGATGACGGGCATCAAGGGCGAGTGGAGCCGTCTACCGGTGTCCCTCGTGGTCATGTTCTCCACATCCATCTACATGGTGGTCGTGACGGCGTACCTCACCGGTCTCCGGACCAACGTGTACCTCTTCGACACTAAGATCCTGTCCCGCTTCGCCATCCTGTCCATCATACCCCTGATGGCCATCACGTTCCTCGCCATGGCCGAGGAGACGCTGGGATGGAGGATGCTCGTGGCCATAGCCGTGGTGTGCATGGTCCTTGCCACCGTCTCCCGGCTCCTTCTCTTGCGCATCGACAAGAAGTGGCGCCATGAGACCTTCACCGTCTGAAGTGTCCAGGGTCATCAATTATTTGTAGACCGACCACCATCGAAGGGACATGGACCCGGGTGTCTACCGCATCGCAAACTGGTGGGGCACCTTCGTGATCGGCCTCGTCCTGGTGTTCATTGGCATAGCCGGATACCTGTGGGTCGTGGAGGACCTCAACTGGTACCGCACGGACGTTTCCGATGCTGACGATGTGCAGGGGATGCACCTTGGGGACTACGCCCGGGTGGAGGGGACCGTGGCCCTGAACACCTCGGAGGACGTGATCATCACCGAGTTCGATGTGGAGAAGGCCATCATGACGGTCCAGGATTACGAGTACCACGTGGACTGGATATGGGTCGAGGACGACAAGGGAGGCGTGGTGCTGATCCTCTTCGACCACGTGAGGGTCACCAAGGAGGGTCGCCACGGGGGCGACTACCACCGGGGCGACCGTGTCTGCATCGGGGGAACGGTGGCCACCGAGGGCGGGGTGGAGATCAACAGGATAAGGGCCGACACCGTGGCCAAGCATCCCGAGGACGCCGCGGCCAGGTACGTGGCCGCTTTCTACGCGGCCAGCTTCTGCGGTATGATGGTCATCCTGGTGTTCGTGCTGGCCCGGTTATTCCTCAACCCCCGGAAGGACGTGACGCTGGACTGGCGAGGGACGTGACCTGATGGGGACCGACGATAGGACCTGGACGGGTGTGCGGACCCCGAACAAGAGGATCGCCTTCTTCGTGCTCTTGATCGGGGCGTGCCTCGTGGCCGTCGCGGTCTACCGTTGGTCGACGGGAGATGACTTCAACTGGTTCTTCCTGATAGTGTTCCTGCTGTTCCTGTTCATCTACGTGTTCCTGGTGCAGAGCACCGCCTTCGAGTTCGATGTGACCATCAAGGGCGAGGTCCTTATCGTGCACGTGATCGAGCGGTTGTGGACCTGGACCCTCTCCGAGAGGGAGGAATCGGTCCCAAGGTGGAGGATGGCCCGGTTACGTGAGATCACGATGGGGGACCTGGCCCATACTGTCAAGATAGAGGACGCTTCCCGAAAGACCCTAGCCCAGTTCCCTCGATTCCTCCCCCTCGGCGAGCACGATGCCATGATCCGCGTGATCATCGATTGGGGCAATCAGGCCTCGTCCTCCGATGGAGGGGAACTGGAGCCCTTGGCCTGAGCAAGGTAGGCGTCCTGGATGCCAACGACCTCGGTGCTGTTCTCGGCGCCGGCGTACTCCTCCAGGGGTTCGGCATTGAGCTGCATGAAGGTGGTGCCCCAGTTCGTGGCCGCTGCCAGCCGGTGGGCATGGGCGGTGTCACCAAGGATGGCGAGGGCGGCGGCCGCCGCCTCGAGGCTGGACAGCCGATAGGGTTTTCCGTAGTTCACGGGATTGGCGGCCAACAGGAAGGGGAGGCCGCGGGACGTCAGGTTGGCGATCCGCTTTGCGTTGTTGAACGTACCCTCGGCGTGGGCCCAGCTGCAATCGAGGATCACCACCCCCCGATTGCTCGCCTGCCTGGCGTCGGCGGGGGAGAGGGCCCTCTTTGCGAAGGGATCGAGCATTATCGCCTTCTTAGGGAGCAATCCCAGGCGACCGACGCTCTCCACCAGGTCGAACCTGGCCAGCCGGCGGGCCGAGCATTTCTTTGGATCGCACTGCTCGGCGTCGAACACGTACACCCGGACGGATTCACCCTCCAGGAGGATGCCCCCGCCGGGATGGGTCCCCGGGAACCTGCTGGTCATGGATGCCCTCACAGGAGGTCCTCGAACTCCTTCATGATCTCAGGATACCTCTCCTGGACCATGCGAAGGATGTCCGCGGTGGTGATCCGTTCGATCTTGTAGCCCTGCAGTGCGTCTATCACCTTGTTGATGGTGTCGTCGGAGAGCTCCAGGAGCTTCTCCTTGGCGATGTAGTTCCGGAACAGCTGGTCCTCGATCTTGGCCCGCCATGCGATCTCGTAGGCCTTGAAGAACTCCTTCGAGAAATCGCCCGCGTCGTGGGCGTCCTTGGCCACCCGCGCTGCCTCCTGGCCAGCGATGCAGGCGTTGGCGACGCCGCCGCCGGTCAGGGCATCGATCATCCTTGCGGAGTCCCCCACCAGCATAAGGCCATCGGTGGTGACCGACTCCAGGGGCATGCCGACCGACACCGCCCCGGCCACGGTCTCCACGTTCTGGCCCTTGGCCAGCCGGGGCTGGCCCGCAATGAAGTTGTCCAGGTACTTCTTGACCTCGGCCCGTTCCTTGACCATTCCGAGGTTGACGCCGATGCCCACGTTGGCCGAGTCCTCGGACTTGTTGAATATCCAGACGTAACCCCCGGGAGCCATCGAACCGATATGGAACTCGTTGAAGAACTTGTCGATGTCGATGCCCACCAGCTCGTACTGGAGGCAGGTGTTCACATCCTTGGCCTTGACCTTGGTGTCGATGCCGGCCCAGCGGCCCACCTGGCTCTCGAAGCCGTCGGCCCCTATGACCACGGGAGCGCGAAGCTCCAGCTCCTTGCCCCAGTGCTTGGCCTTCACGCCCACCACGTACCCCTCCTCGTTCTTGAGCACGTCCGTGGCCGAGCACTTTAGCATCGTCTTTGCTCCCGCCCTCACGGCATCCTCCGCCAGGGTGCGGTCGAAGATGTCCCTGTGGACAACGTAGCCGGTCTCGTTCCC